>CASESV010000009.1 GCA_949290735.1 uncultured Mycoplasmataceae bacterium | reverse complement strand
TAAGATTATTGTTTGCATATACAAAATACATTTTTAAAGGTTGATTAAATACTTTTAATTTGTCAATAATAATATTTAATTCATTTTTATTGGTTGCAACAATTGAATCATTTACAGTATCAGTTAAAGATAAATTTAAATTGTTTGCACCTTCAAGTGTATGTGCATATATTAAATCTTTTGGATAAAAACTTTTTGAGTTATTGTAGTCAAATTTATCATATAAAACAACAATATCATTTAAATTATTCTCATCAATTCTATTTGCTTTTAAAATGTCTTCATTTCCAAATGAACCATATGATAGTAAACTATTGTATGATTCATTGTAGATGTCAACAATACTTTTTAAACCAGAATCTAAACTTACAAAATCACTATCAACTGGTAAATAAACTTGAGTTGGTTCTAAAGATTGATTGTCTTTCAAGATTAATTTGTTTGATGGGGATAATGTAATATTGTTTAATTTATCATTTTGTGTTTTATTGAATGAAAAGTTAGTATTAATTAGATCTGAGTTTAATAAAGCAGATTCATTATTATTGTAAATTAATGTGAATAATTTAATAAAATCATAATTGTATTTATTAAAATCAACTGAATTTATATTTTGATAAATAATGTTTTCATTTAATTGATATAAAGGGACATCATTATAAGTTATGAAATAATCATAATCATTTATTGCATTTTGACTTAAAATATATTTTGTGTCATCTTTAATGCTTAAATTATTAATGTCTAATCCAATAAATTCATTTAGTGTTGTTTCTAAATATTCTTCTTTATTTCTAATAAGATCGTTTTTAAGCCCAATGGTTGTATATGCATCATTAATAGAATTACCTTTATAATAAACTGAATTTAAAAGATTCTCATTTTTTATATAATCCATATACAAGTAATCGGTTGAATGAGTCAATTCACCTTTGTTAGGAAGTTTCAAATAATTTACAACTCTATCATCTAAATATGGTATTAATTGATTTTTATCAAAAAGACTTTTTGATGTATTATTTCTCAAATTCAATTCTTTATTAACCAAAACAGAATCATCAAATATAGGATTATAATTTTTGAAATAATCATAGATATTATATGATCTATTATTTTCATTTATTGTTAAATAATCATAGTAGTTATCAGCATATAATGATTGTAAGTGTCTCACAAATTCTTTTAATTCAATACTTTGATTATTAGTCTCTCTTAAGATATCATTAACTTCTTGTTTAATAGCTTCTTGTAATAAATTACTATTTTCATCTAATAATTTATTTTTAACTTCATTTAAAATCTCAAATCTTGCTGAGGAGTTGATTATTGGTACAATTCCAAATGATAAAATATGATGAGTTTTAAATTTTGGGCCACGATCTCATCAATTATCGTAAGTATCTGATGTTCTTAATATGGTTGCAAATTTAACACTATTTGCATCACTTAATGTATTAACATGTGAATAATAATTATATTTTTTAATTGATGATAGGTAATTATTAAAAATTTCTTTTAGTCATCTTCCATCATTATTATTTTTAATTTCTGCATCTTCATAATGCGGTCTATGTCCCATATTAATTGAACCCCCAAGATTTCTTCTATATTTAATATCAAAATATTTTGTGAACTCATTTCTATTAGTAAAAATCTTGAATAATTTTTCATATTCATTTAAATTAATATTTCTTGTGGTCAATACTCTAGTATCATTTCCATTAAACGATCAATTGATATTGTGAGTATTATTGCTTGGTTCTTTAAATTTTGTGTGGTTTTTAGGGTCTAAGGAATAAGGTTTAATATATAATTGTAATTTAAATCATTGTTTATTAGTATTTTGAAAAATAAAATTTTCAATGATATCATATATTTTTCTAGATAAATTATTAAATACTCTTTTTTTAAATTCTTCTAATTTAGTATAGTCAGGATTTGATATATTTTGTTGATTATAAATTTCATCAGTTGTTTGTCTTAAATTAGAATTTTGTTTTCTAATAACTTCTAATTTAAAAGGATTATTTATATTTGAATCAACATTTTTTTGTTGTAAAAAATCTAAAGCAATCTTTTTAAGTTTTAATTGGTCTTTTTTATTCAAAGGATTAATTTTATAATTTTGTCCTAAATAATCCATCACATCATAATAAACTAATCCCATTGAAGTAAATACTCCCATACTACTTTTAGCATCATCTTGATCAATAAAGAAATTACCTTTAAAGTCATAAAACATACTAACTAAATTTGCGATGTTTATAAAAGAAGATAATGCTTGATTATAATCATTCGTATATCTACCATTAGCATCCATAAATGCTTGATACATTTTAGATATATCATATGGTTTAAAATTATTTGATTCAATGTCAACTTGTCCATTTTCTTCAAATTTAGTTAATTCACCTACATATGATTCACTCTTAATGCCACCATTTAACTTAATAAAATCATTTAATGCATTATCAATTGATAAATAATCTTTATTATTAAATCTAAAAGCTTGATTGTTATTTCAATCCCTTTCATTCATTAAAACTCATCTTTTTTGTTTTGATTGTTTTTGTGAAAGAATTGACATTGGTATAGTCACACTTGTAGTTAGTAAAGCTGTGGATATTAATGTTAATGCACTGACAAATATTTTTTTCTTATTCTTAAACATTATATTGCTCCTTTCTTATCAATCTTAATTAATTTCGATTCAAACCACCTAATAAATTCAGTGTAATTATTAAAATAAAATTGCTGGTTATTTAGATTTATGCTTAAAACTTCATATTTATTTGATTCTAATAGAAAACTATCATTTTTGAGGTTGAGTGACCCCATTAAGTAATTATATGCATCAATTTTGTTAATAAAGTATTTTTTACCTTTTTCATTTAAATCAACACAATATACATTAATGTTATATGCATCAACATTAAAATCTGAGAATTTTTTATATTTTAATGTACTATTTCTTAATACTGTTTTAGAATTAATATTAAAACTTTGTCTAAATACATCTCTCACATTATTTATTATTTTTGTTTCTGGCAATTGCTGACTATTAATATATTCATTAGCATTTGAAATAATGTAGTCTCTTTTATTTATTGTATTTAATACATCTTCAATAGGTTCATAGATAATTTGATTATCATGATCATTTGATGATTCAAAATATGGATATGGAAGTTGAAATGATAATTGGTCTTTTTCAGGTATTAATTTTTTGTTTAGTTGAGGTAATTGGGCAACATATATTGGTTTAATTTTATTAATAATTTTATCTTGCATAGTATCTTTAAATTCTTTTAAAGAACTAAATTTATATCCATTGAAAAAGATTTCATTTTCTATATTTGCAATATATTTAGAACTAATTTCTTCATTAATATTTTTTATAGCTAAACCAATAACAAATTGTGATAAAGTATTTTTGTTATTTAAATCAGAATCATAAATATTTTCAAAAGCTATTTTGTTATTAACATTGACGTATTCATTATTTAAATCTTTATCTAAGGAATATACAGTTTTAAGATTTTCATCATTTCTTAATAACATCTCTTTTATTACATCTTTTTTTAAAATACTAACATCACCTTCATTGTAATATTTAGAATTAAAAAAATAAAAGTCTTTATTTCTTGCTTTTGTAATTCTAATTGGTGAAGTCATTTTAAGTGAATCTATTGTTCTAACTTCATCTCTTATTAAACCAAACAAACGATTCATAACTAATCCACCATCTCAATAATATTTAATGCTATCTCCATTCGTTTCATTTATTTTGAATTCATATATTTCTTGTTTTGCTTGACCAATTGCACCTGATATTAATGAAAACACACCAGCTACACCTTTAGCAATTACTCCAAAAGGTTGAGGAATAAAATTTGAAGCAACATCTAGTGTGGTTGATAAAATATCCATTACAGAACATGCAATAAGCTGAACTCTTATATTTTCAGGGTAAAACTCATTTTGTGAATCTGAAATAATTTTCGAAACAGATTGTAAAATTGACATACCACCATTTAAACATGCCATAAAATTATCAAACTTAAAATTATTATTTAATTCTTTTTCTTTTGATATTTCATGAACTGTTTTTATTTCGTTGAAATATTCATAACTTGTTTCATATTCTTGTTCAACTTCTAAATCAAAATTAAATTCTTTTTTAAATTTATTAATAAAATAACCGGAATTGCTAGATGATAGTTTATTTAATGCTTCAAATTCACCAACAAAGTAATTTGTTTTTAGTGATTCTTCTAAATCATATGATAACTTTATTGATGTTTTATATTTGGTAACAACTTTTTGTTTTAAACTTTCGTATGATATTAATTTAGTTACTTCATTGTAATTGGAATTATTGTAAGTACTTATTGGATTTAATATTTGAATTAATTTATTGCACTCATCAACAACTAATTGGGAAGGTTTAGAATTTTCATAGTCATTTAATTTTAATTCTGATTTTTTAATTAAATCGTAACTAAATTGTTGTTTATCATTAAAAACATTAGTTTCGATCTCTTTATCAATAATGTTTGAAATGTTTCCAATTGAATCATAAATTGCTTGTAACTTATCATAAATTGATGTTTCATTTACAACTAAAGAAAACTTATTCTTTATATTGGTTGCATTATTTTGATCATTATTACTGCCTTCAGCTAATACCTTTAAAATTGTTTCATCTTTTCTAACATCATAATTTATTTTAATGTTTCTTTGGCTATTAGCTATTGCTTGTACATAAACATATGATGCAGCAAAAAGTTGTTTATATTCTCTTAAAAAATTATTACCAGATAAAATTGTTCCTAATGAATTATAATCAAATCCAACTTGATTTATTCCAAAGAAATCAGCAAAGGAAAATATTTCATTTTGTTTATTTTCATTTTCTGTATATAGTCAACTATATTTTGTTAAAATATCTTTTCCGAATAAATTTAATAACAATGAATCATAAATATTACAAACTTCAATGAAATATTTTTTGACAGCTAAATACGCATCATAAGGTGCATATGCATCAACTAATGACTCAATTAAATATGCATACATTATTGGAATAGCATAAAATGAAGTAAATGATTTTGTTTTAACTAATCTATTAACCATATTTATAAATTGGTCATATAAATTTGTATTATTTTCAGTTTTAACTTCCATTAAACCAAGATACATATTCTTTTCTAATTCATTCAAATTTGAATTATCATAATTTGTAATATTAAATAATGAATTTTGTTTTTCTAAGTAATATCCATCTATATAACTATATGATAATCCAAAGTTTTTTTGTGTTCAATCAGTTGATGGATCTAGCATAAATAAATCTAAGAAACCAGAAAACATTTCAATTACTTGTGACTTTAATATTTGTTCTGGTTTATCATTACTGATTTTTCATAGACTTTTGTTTGTAATATTTTCGATTAATGAATCAGTTTGTAAAAAATATGGTCCAAACAAATTATACTCTTCTTCGTATGAAGCATCAACAATATATAAACTTTTATTTTGATTTGATTTTAATGATATTATTGGTAAACTACTAAGACTAATATCTTGAACGTCTTCATAATCTAGACTATTGTCAGTTACTTTTATATAATTTACATCATTTCCATTTCCTAATTTTATATATTGATAACTATTCTTTGATAAAAATTTAGCAACATCTAAATTTACTTGTTTCATAAGATTTTCATCATTATAAAATTCATTATTGTTAATATAAGATGAAAAATCTATTGGATTTGATCGAATAGAAGGGTTTATAGAAGAAATTAGTTTTCTATAATTTGTTGTATCTTCTTTCTCACCCACTGCTTCATTTACATAATGGTTTCTTAAATATATTTCTAAATCCTGTTTTGATTTGAAATATATGCCATTAAAATAATAAACACGATGAATATTTAAATATGAATCCTTAGCATCATTTATAGCTTCAGTATCATCAAAATTATTATTTGAATTTAATGTGTAAGTGTAAGTATCATTGTTTGCTTCATATACATTTATGTAATTTGGATTGATAACACTATTTGTTTTGTTATCAATGTTATAATTTACAATCTCAGATGAAGAAATTGAATTATCTGAAAGATTAAGTTTGTGATTATAAATATCTGTTGTTGTTTGAATTATTACAATTTGTCTATTTAAAAACTCATTTAATTTATCTGGTGCATCAAATACATAACTTGCATTATTTAAATCCAAATTCCAAACTTTTTTATTAGTTGCATCTATATTAGATAATTTAATTAAAGAACTTGCATATTCAAGAGCTTCTTTTTTAGAATTGAATATTATATTATTAAAGCTGTACTTTTGATTGCTATCAACAAAATCCTTTTTATTTTGTTTTACAAATATTCCTGCTATAGCTCCAGAAATAATAGACATAGACGAGATACAACTCAAAGAAATTATAATCATTTTGATTATTTTTTTAGAAAACTTCATACTAATTTAATACACTCCTTTTATAAATAATTCAAGCTAAATAAAATAATATAAATATAAGTAATAATTCAGCTGTTAGCCATAATTCTCATAATACAATATATGGTACCGTTGTTATTTCAAAAGTTGATTCAAAAGAATTTAAATTAAATGAATTATTACTAAATCTATAATCATATAAATTTTGGCAAAAAGATTGTATTGTATTGTAAATATTTTTTAAAAATTGAACTGTTGGTATATTAACTGATACAATATATTCAATTCATGATTCTTGATCTTTAATTTCTGTAGGAAAATATTTGTAAAACTCATTATTATCTATGATTTCATATATTCCATTATTCTTCAGTATATAAATATTGCTATTTTTAAAAACAATTAATCCTTTTTTAAAAAAATCTAAGTCTTGTTTTGATGGATATAAATCAGCATTATATGAAAAATTAATTGGGTATTTATCGTTAATTAATTGTTTAAAACTAACTAGTCTTTGATCATTATCTAATAAAATTATATTTAAATAAGTTGAATAACTAGTCCATAATTTTTCTACTAATTTAATTAATGATTGATTATTTGTTTCTTTAACTAAATAACTAAATAAATTACCAGAATTTGCTTCAAAGATATCATTGTAGTATCAATAATAAAATAAAGAACTTGCAGATGAACCCAATAACTCAAAAATAAATGATAAATGTGTATCATCTAAATTATTAATGCTTCATATTTCATTATTAAACAAAGTATTTGATAAACTATTAAGTTCAATTTCGCTTTTAGCAATATTTTTAAACTCACTTTTATTTATAATCTTTATAAGATCATTTAAAATAGTTTTTTGTAATTCTCTTGATGATAAATTAAAGATATTATTATCTATAATATTTGTAAGTATATATTTAGAATCGACATCTAAAAATGATGAGACATTTTTAAAATTGCTAGATTTTAATTTGACTAATGATGTCTTGTTCTTATTATAATCACTAATCATTTTTGACGTGTCTTTTATAATCGAAGAATAAATTGCTTGTTGTGCACTTAAGGTTATGTTACCTGGCATTAATGAAGCAAATTTATTCATATAATTAATATTATTATCAAAATCCAAATTGTTATTAATATCAGAATTAGACAAATAATTGATACTATATACATTAGCTGAATCTAAATATTTATTATTGCTATCTAATTTATAAATTTTATTATATGTTACTGCAGCTTCATTATTGTTAATATTAAGTTGTAAATTATTATTTTGATTATCAGAAGTCAAAAATAAATTAGAAATTGTCGATGTGAAAGGAAAAATTAATATTGTTAACAATGAGATAATAGGAGATCAGATTCTTTTAAAATATATTGAAATCAAAATTAATAATGGCAACATAAATAAAACATTAATTAATAATCCAAAAAAATTTGAGAATATTGTTGATAAAATTACTTCAGATAGTTGATTTAATGAAGCCATTATAATTGCTGTTATTATTGAAAGAACTAAATTACAAATAATAAAAATTAATAATATTAATAAATACTTGGTTAAATATAAATTAATTCTATGATAATTCTTCCCTAAAAGCTTTATATCAGATAAGTTATATTTATTTTCATTAAATAACTTTATCGTAAATAGCATTAATGATATAAAAGTGTATAATTGATAAATTATTGCAATTATAAAAGAAGAATAGTATAAATTTTTAGAGATACAAAAATAACTAATCAAAATGGTTATAATTGGTACTAATATAAAACTAACTAAACTAGAAATAAGGATTGGTGATTTTGAAACTTGGAAGACATAGTATTTTGATAAATTTATGTATCTATTCATTTTTAAACACCTTTATCTTCTCTGAATTTATTTGATTATATATAGCTAAAATATCTTGTTCTATTGTTTGGCCTGAAAATTTAATTTGACCACAATCTAAAATTGTTGCAGAATCTACATATTGATTTAATTCATGAATAACATGGCTAGATATAATAATGGTAACACCCTTTTCTGTAAGTCATTTTAAGCATTCAAACATAAATAGTCTAGATTGGGGGTCAAGAAAATTAGTGGGTTCATCAAGAATAATTATTTCTGGTTCTTCTAAAATAACCCTTATTAATTCTATTTTCTTCTTTTGCCCAGAAGATAAATTGTTAGGTGATTTTTTAATTACATCAATCAAATTAAAATGTTCAAATCATTTATTTAATTCTTTTTTTAAATCAATATTTGAGATTTTTCTATTCACGCTCACTTCATTTTTTATATATTCATAAACATTTAAGCCAGCAGGAAAAATTGATTCGTCAGGGATGTATGAAATAATGATATTATTGTTTTTTTTATCATTGATACTATAATCTTTATAATAAATCTCACCTGATTGAATGTTTAATGCTTTTATTAAAATTTTTAATAATGTTGATTTTCCTGCTCCATTAGCACCGATTAAACCATGGAAAGAACCTTTGTTAATTTCTAAGTTTATATCATCTAAAGCTTTTTTGTCTTTTTCATACATATATGATAAATTTTTAATTTTTATAATTGAATCATTTCGCATAATACCAATTAAGTATATCATATTATTTATAATATGATAATCAATATTTTATGAAAACTGCTTTAAAAACTCAGCTATTGCTAATGTATTATTATTGTCAATTACATATTTACACTTATTTTTTATATTATCGTTAGCATTACCCATACAAACGCTATGACCTACTTTTTCTAATACACTTAAATCATTTTCAGAATCACCAAAAGCATAAACATTAGATAAATCTATATTGTATTCATCTAATATTGTTTTTAATGTATTAAATTTACTTATTCCAATTGGATCACATTCAACATAAGTATTTGAACTTTCAGATAAGTCACATAGTTTATCAAATCCTTGTTGAATTAATTCTTTTATGATTTCTTGACGATAAACTTTTTCACATCTTATAGCAATTCTTAATACATCTTTATTTAATAAATCTTTAATGTCATTTCAATCATCAAACTTCGGATTCTTTGTTGCATCCTTAAAAAATCCTGGTTCTTTAATATCTTCAAAAATGTTGTTTCCAAAATAAACTCGATAAAGTCTATCATAATTTGAGAATTGTAATTCTCTTTTTATAGATATAACTTTATTTAGCATAAACTCAACTAGATTTTTATCTAATGGTTTAGATAGATATTTTAGCTCTTTAGTTTCATTGTTATATAAAGCACCACCATTTAACACTACAAAATATTTTATCTTTTTTAGTGGTTCTAAATAATCTTGGATTTGAGAAAAGTTTCTACCAGTTATAATACCTACAAAATATCCATTATCAATTAGTTTATTAATTATTTCAAGATTTCAATCAAATATTTTTTTATCACTATTCAATAATGTTCCATCTAAATCAAAAACAAAGGCTTTCTTTTTCATACATATATTATAGTTTGCTTAATGTTTTTAATCAAGTGGATAATTTAGCTTCAAATTCTACACTTTCATCGGGATTAAAATAATTAACATCTAATAGTTTTTGAGGTAGATATTGTTGCTTTACATAATGATGTTTATAGTCATGTGGATATTTATAACCAGTAACTCCTAATTTAATTGCAGATTGGTAATGACTATCTCATAAATGTTTAGGGATGGGGTAGCTTTTAGAATCATCTATATCATTTAACGCACATTCTATAGCTTTATTTGCTGTATTTGATTTTGGCGATAAAGCAAGCTGAATGCACAAGCTACTAAGAATATTATTAGCTTCTGGAAATCCTAAGCGATAACAACTTTCAATTCCTGATGATACTCTCATTGCAAGATTGATATTAGCTAAGCCAACATCCTCATATGCTACAGCTAACATCCTTCTTGAAATATCATCTAAAGCATTTAATTTTATTAATCTTGCTAAATAATGCAAGCTTGCATTTACATCACTACCCCTTAGTGATTTATGAAAAGCAGATTTTAAATTATGATATTCATCTCCATAATGTGATCCTAAAATTATTGGTTTTTGAATTATTGATTGTAAAATTTCTTTAGTTATTTTTTGTTTTGGATATAAATTAATTAACAAATCAATCACATTAAGAGCAACTCTTATGTCCCCATTTGCATACTGAGAAATAGTAAATAGTAACTCATCACTTATGTTTATTTCTAAATTATGATTTTTAATAATATTAATTAAACCCTGATTTAATTCCTGAATAGATACAGGTTTTAATTCTAAAATTTGACACCTACTTCTAATAGCTGGATTAATTACAAAATAAGGATTCTCTGTTGTTGTAAAAAAACAGAATACTTTATTTTCTTCTAAAATTGAAAGTAAAATATCTTGCTTATCTTTATTTAATCTATGAACTTCTTCAATAATAATAATGTATTGATCAAAATTTTTTGATTTGTTAATAATATCTTCTAGATCTTTTTTAGTTTGATAGCTTGCATTGAAAATTGAATAAGCAACATTTAGTTCATTAACAATACATTGTGCAAATGTAGTTTTTCCAATTCCAGCATTACCATAAAAAATAATGGAAAACAAATAATTATTTTCAATCATTTTTATAATTATTGAATTGCTAGATAAAAGATGGCTTTGTCCAATAATATCTTTAACTTTTTTTGGCCTAATATTTTTTGCAAGGTTTTTCATTTTTATAATCCTTCATATTTTTAGTTGATATGTAAGATCTACCAAATTTTGCTTCTAATTGGTTATCAATTTTTACTAAATCAGCAGTAAAGTGCAATGATAGTTTATTTAAACTTGTACCTATTCCATAAATATCAACAGGAATATTATTTTTTGTAAACTCTTTAATTTTGTCTAGATCATTTCCACTTGAACATATAAGTTTAATATGTTTGATGTTATTCTTTATTAATCATTGTTTAATATTTTTGAATAATAAAGCGCTTGCACCATAATTTTTCTTTGATTTATTTTTAATTGATTTATCAATTATTTTTTGTGATGTGTCAATTCTTAAACCTCAAATATCATTTAAATATGGTTTTAATTTTTCTAATGTACCAATAACATCATTATCATAATCAACAAGCATTACTATTTTATCATTTGGGAATTTTTGTTTAAATGAATGATAGACCTTTACAATATCCCCATGATATTGTTGAATTAAAGCATGTGGCATGGTTCCAATTACATTAACATCATTTTTATTGCTAATAAAATAAACATGTGATTCATTAGAGAATGATCTAACTCCAGCTATATAAGCAGCATAACCATCATAAGGATGTAAGTGATAATCATCACTTCTGTCAGACATAAAAATTAACTTTTCAGGAGATAAATATTTTAAAAATTGATAACAATTAGTTGCAACACTACTTCTTCTTGCTAAAATAGAGTCTATAATATTTTCTAATTTGCAAATTAATCGGTAATCTCCTGTTATACTTAAAACACATTGGTTAGGTTTTATAATTGTTCCATCATTAAAATATTTTATTTCAAGTGATTCAAAATCTTTTTTGGATAGATACGTTTTAATTAATTCAATTGATTCATATATACCACAAACCATATATGGTTCTGTGCTAAAACTTTTAAATTGAAAAGTTGACTTTTGTTGTTCTTTTGATTTCAAAATTTTATAAGTTTTCTTAAAATATTCAGTAGTGTAAAACTCTGTTCTAATTAATTTTTTATCTATTAATTTAACTTTACTCATTATCATTCCTTGAAACTTTGTTGTTTAATATTTTATTTTCTATTTCAAACAATATACATTGATATACAAAACTAATAATAAAAGCAATTAACAAATATAAGGAACTAAAATTATACATTGTTAAACTAAAACCAATTATCATAATTACAAAATAAATTATTGTATCGACATTTAAATATGTATGTAATTCTTTAAAGTCAAAAGGATTGTTTTTAAATCTATAAATATTTCGATATATATAAACTAATAACCCAAATAAAAAAGTAATTAACAAAATCGAATAAGTTAAAGCAATCTTGTATTGATAAAGAACAATTGTTAATATACAAAAAATAATTACTAAAAAAGAAATTAAATTATTGATTAAATTTATTTTTTTATATCATTTTTGATTATCTAAAAATGCTTTCATAAATGAAATTATATAAAAAAATCTCACATTATGTGAGATTTTTATCTTAATTAATTATCAAGAAAAGATTTATCTTCTTTTAATGAAATTCTTTCACCTTCAAATTTAGGTTGTCATGGCTGACTTAAATCAATATTAGCAACTGGAACATCATAAATTAATCTATCATTTAAATCACTTATATTTCTATATTTTAAATTAATATTTTCGTTTTGTTTCTTTTCTAAAACATCGTATAAAGTTTGTTTTGATTTTTGTTTAGCAATAATAGAATTATCTAATGGGTAACATGTTGCCATTTCTAATGCAGTGAATAAGATATCTAATTCTTCTAAAATATACTCAGTCATTAATGATGCTGTTTCATCTAGTGAACCAATAGCAAATAGTTTTTGTTTAGATTGAATTCTAGAATCGTTATTAATTACAACATTAGTATAAGTATCACGTGTATTAAATACATAATTTAATTTAGGATCAACAATTCTGTCAAATTTAAAGAAATCTGATTTACCATCAAATACTACATAAATTTTTGATCCTTCTTTAATAACTTGACGAATAGATCTAGCAGCATCACATCAAGTTTTACATCTAGCTAATGTGTGTTGTACATATGGAGTAAACACTGTATAAGCTAATTTTGGATTGTTAACTGCTAATGAGAAAACATTGTTAAAGATTTTATTTTGTAATCTTAAATTTTTACCATCTGGGTTATTTAATACAAAATTTAATTTATTTTCAGCAAAACTATCAACTGTTAAAACACATATTTGATCTTCAAATCTTCTTAACGATCTCTTAACATTTACAAAGACCTTATGTCCATCATTATTTGTCTTTTCATTAACAACTTTAGCTTCTCTAAATCATTCTCATGCTGAATATGAAATTGAGAAAGGACTACCTTTATAAAATCCTGAGATTAGATTTTTGAAATCAATTTTCTTAGCATCTCTAGGAATATCTGCAAAACTATAAATACGTGAATGTAAATTATAAGTTTTACGATCATATGTTGGTGTATGTTTGTCAAAAACTAATGTTGGAATTGCTGATTGAATAGCATTGTGAATTCCAGATTTACTTAAATTGTGACAGAATGAACCAAAAACTGCATTTCAGTCATCTATTTTAGCATGAATCCGTTTTGATTCAATACCTCTGATACATAATCAATAAATTGCAAAGCCTAAGCAAATTAAACCAGCAAAAAGAACTAAACAAATAATAGTGAATATTACTATGAATAGTGCTCTTCATGCATCTTCTGATCATCCATTAACACCTGCATTGGTGGCAGCTAAATTGAATACATCTGCAAATGTAGCTCCTGCTAAAAAGTAAAATAAAACATAACCAATGATTGCTAAGATTATTAAAACAGCAACTGCAACTCCAAATTTTATAATCTTTTTATTTAATAATCTAAATAAATTTAAATCATGCTTAGAAATGTAATGATTTCTTACTTTTTTTACTTCAGTGTTCCCATAATTCTTATAGTATACACGACCAAAGTAGTCAAATAAATTATCAACTACAGCTTGTTCAGTGTTTTCTTGATAATCATTGATGATATCATATCCTTCTGGAAGTTTAATTTCTTCTGCTTTAATAGAATTTCTTTCCATTTGAGACCCCTATCATTACAATAATATAATTATATACAATTTTTTTAACTTTTTCTCATTATTGTTTATTAAATAATACATTATTTAAATTTTTGGTCTTTAAAACCTTCAATTATTTCATTATCTTCTAAAGCTTCATCATATAGTCTTTCAATTAAATTTTTCTTTGATCTTTGTTTAATTGCAATAGTTTTTGGAGGTTTTCTAAACTCTGAAGTTTCTTTATTTATTGGAGATGTCTTAGTGAAATTTCTTGTTGGACGATTTATTTTTGTTTCATTTCTAAAACTTGAAGTTTTAGAATCATCTTCAAATAATTCTTGTGAATCTGATGTATTGTAATATTTTGATGTGTTATTATTTAAAATTGAAGTTGTTTTTGATGTTGGTTCAGCATTTTTTAAATCTTTTGTAAAATCATCAAGTTCATCACTAAAACTATTTGTTGTCTTAGTAGTTCTTTGTTTACCATATATTTCTTCTGATAAAGCCTTATCAACATCTTTTTTAACAAATCTATCTCTTCAAGATGATTTTTTAGGTTTATTTTTCTTTTCATTATCATGATATAAGAAATCACCAGTTGGTTTACTATCTTTTGTTTGAGAAGTTTTATATTTGTATGTTACAAAATCATCTTCATTATCAAAATAAGCACTTGTAGCTACATTATCAATAACATTGTTTAAAGTATTGTCTTTTATTTCTTCAGTTTCATAACGACTTGTTGATGTATATTCTATTTCATCATCTATATTACTAGTATGAATAGTTTCTTCAATTAGCATTTTTGTAACAGTATTATTTCTTGGTTCATGTAAATAATCTTTTCTATTAATTTCAACTGTTTCTTGTTTATAAGGATCATAAAGACCATCTGGATCTGTCTCTTTTATTAATGAATCTGCTCTTTCATAATTATCAAATACCTTTAATTGCAAATCTGGATTCAAACGAGTAAAATCAGGACTCTTAATTTGTTGACCTAATTCTCTTCTTATTGTGTAAGTTTCTTTTAAATCAGCCAAAAAATCATTTGTTAATAAATTATTATCAATATTTGATGATGAATTAAATGGTTTAGTAGAAGAATGTATTTTATTTGGTTGAGAAATCTTAATATCTTCTAAAACATCTTTAGAATCGTCATTGAATCTTCTTGTTTTTTGTTTAATTTCTTCTTTTTCAAATTCTAATGATCCAGTAAATTTCTCATTCAATGGACTGTTAGTATACTGAAATTCATTTGTATTTAATTCATCTTCATATTTTGTTGTTAGTAAATCATTTGTATAAGAAGTTTTAGATGGATACTCTTCTTTAATTGGTTCAAATGTATCATCAAGAGCTTTAGTTAATTGATCCATTATTTTCTTATCTGGAAGATCACTAGTTTCTATTCCAACTTTTTTTGTTGGAGCCTTATTATTTAAAACAGCTTGAATATCTTCTTCTAAATCAAAAGCTTTTGTTTTGTTATCAACTTCAATACTTTTTAATTGACTATCTCTTTTAATTAAATTATCTGTTATTATTTTTGATTTTGAAACAACAAGTTTTCTGTCAGCAATAATGTCCTGTACAAATTTTTCATTAGATGAAATAACCATTCTAATTTTGTATGATTTACAATATTCTTTTAAATAACTTAAAATTGCTGCATGAATTTTAGAACTACCAGGTAAATTTAAATGATCAATAAAAATCATGTGTGGTTTAACAATTAATAATGATAATAGATTTAAAGTAAATAATTGTTGATGATTTAATGAACCTGTTGTTTTATTGTAATAATCATGTATTATAAGGATTTCTTTAAGTTCTTCAATTTCAGAAAGGTTTTGTTGAGATAATTTTTGGGTTTTAATTAATGTTTTGATAAAATCACTTACTTTAATATTTTTCTTAATGATGTTTTCAAAATTATTAAATCCAATAACAATTCTGTTATCATTTGTCTTTGCATAATCTAATGTACCTGTAGTAGGTTTTAAATTTGAAGCTATTAGTCTAGTTAAATATTGACAACTTTTAATATCATCAGAATCTTTTGCTACTATAACTAAATTTTCATCATAATTTACCAATAAATTGATGTTTGATAAATATAATTTTGTGTCTTTTATATATTTGACATTTTTAATTAAAATACCTGACATTATTCGCCTCCTAATTTACTTGTACTAATAACTTCTCCTCAAGTAATATCTTCATCAATTGATTTAGTATCTTTGAAGATAGATTTGAGATTAATATTTGATTTATCTTGCTTTTGTTGTTGATGTTTCTTGCTAAAATTTTCCAATTCATCCAACAATTGATCTTGTTCTTCTAATGTTAATTTAATTTCAGAAGTATATTTTTTATTATTATCTAATTCATGAACATCGCTATTATTAACTAAATTTGTATTCAAAGCTTTATCTAAACTGACAACTTGTTCACTATTTTCAATTCTTTGGTTTGATAATTCCTGTTTTTGTTTTTCAATTAATTCTTTATGTGCTAAATTTTTTGAAACTATTTTTTTATATTCTTCTTTATTATTAAGTAATTTAAAAATAGCATCTTCAAATTTTTCTTTGTTTGCATCTGAACATGAAACATTAATTATAGACATAAAATTCTTAATAATTGAATCATTATGTGAAATATATCCATCTGCTAGAATTTTTGATAAAAAAATAGATATCTCTTTGTATGCATTTATCGCAAATCTACCATCATTTAATAAATTTGATATTTTTGATAATACCACTTCATATGTTTCATGAAAACTTCTCTTTTCATATACAGAATGTAATTTAATGTAAAAATCAGATAATGCATAAACAATCATGTGATTCATTACATTAATAATAATATTTTTTTCATTTGGTGGTACATCCTTAATAGCAAATTGATTTTGATATCAAGAACTAATATCTTTAAAACATAAACACAAGTTTTCAATAAATCACATAATGTTATTCACATTATTTTTATCAATAGTAATAGCAAGATCAAATTTTATTTTACTATTGGTATTATAAGATTTGACTCTTGTAGATAACATTGATACTCATTCTTCTAATTCATTAATATTTAAATTTTTTTGAGCTAACTTAAACATTACTGGTTCATAATAGATTTCCAATTCATTAGCTTTATAATTTGTAACCTTAAGTGAATTTAATATATCTCCTAACATAAATATTGATTTATGAAAAATATTTTCACTTTGAAATCACTCATTTTCAGGGAATCTATAATCTGATATTTCATTAAATTGATTTAAAATTTTACTTAATTTAAAATTTTGTCATTTTCTAATTACATCTTTATTAGAAAATTGATTTTGAATAGCTGAATCACCCTTGTGAATTAATGACTTAACATTCAAAACATCTATAAATTTAACAAAAAACTTATATTTAATTTCTAATTGTGTTGCATCAGGATGTAATTCTCAATCTTGATAAATTTCTTTATTGTACATAATGACCTTATATTGCTATTTTTATTATACTAAATAATTAAATTAATTATTTCATTACTTTATTAACTAAAGCTCCAAATTCTTTTGGATTATTAATAGCTAATTCAGATAATACTTTACGGTTAATTTCGATATTATTAACTTTTAGTTTGTGCATAAAATCACTATATGTGTAACCCATTGGTCTAACTGCAGCATTAATTCTTGCTATTCATAATTTTCTAAAATCATTTTTTCTTTTTCTTCTATCATTATATGCATACTCAGCCGCTCTAATGACTGTTTGTTTTGCGATTTTAAATGATGTATGTCTAGTTCCTCATGAACCTTCAGCTTGTTCTAATCATTTTTTTCTACGTCTTCTAGTAGCAGGACCACCTTTTACTCTCATAATTTCCTCCTTTTAATAATTAACAACATTGATCAAATCTTTTGTGATCTGATTTATGAACTAATCCATCTTTTCTTAATTGTCTTCTTTGTTTTGTTGTAGAACCTATAGCCATATGACTACGGTAAGCATGTTTTCTTTTTAATTTACCAGATTTAGTTCTAGTAAATCTCTTAGATGCTGAACTTTTAGTTTTAGCTCTAATTTTCATTTCTACCTCCTATTTTTTATTTGGCACTAACACTGTTGCATATCTAAAATCATTTATTTTTTTCATTTCAGTTTGAATTTTTGCATGATCTCCAAGCAATTTCATAAACTTATCATAAACCATTGTTACATATTCTGGTTTTGTGGACATTCTTCCTCTAGCTTCAATGATAAATGTAACTCTATCACCATCTGCTAATCATTTTAGAGTATTATTCGCTCTTACTTGTAGGTCATGATCACCAATCAAAGGTTTAACTTTAACTTCTTTATTTTTTATTATTGTTTGATTTTTTCTAGCGTCTCTTTCTTTTCTTTTTTGGTTATATTTAAACTTACCATAATCAAGAATTTTAGCTATTGCCTTATTATCCTTATATGAAATAAGAACTAAGTCTAATCCTTTAGATTGAGCGATTTTTAATGCTTCTGATGTTAGCATTAACCCTAGATTCTCACCATTTTCACCAATTACATTTAAATTTTTTAATTTAATATTTTCATTGATCATTGGTGTATCTTTTTTTGGTTTTTCAATCATTAATACCTCATTTTAATATGTATAAAGAAAGAGTCACACATATAAAAAAATATGTATGACTCATATAATCTTAGTTTTATAACTTAAAGCTTATATACCTACATTTACAAAAAAGGAGAAATGTCAGGTGAGTTTTACACTACTTTCTTTATACAACTAAATTTTACCACAAACTTTTAATTTTATAATTAAAAGTATAATGACTATAGCAAAAAAATTTTTGGAATTTCATCTTGCTTATATTAATAAGAATATTATTTTTTAGATTTAGTTACTGCTTTTGTTGTTCTAGATTTAATACGATTAGCTTTGTTTTTGTGAATTCTGCCTCTTTTAGCAGCTTTATCAGCACAAGAATAAACTTCTGGTAATTGTTTTTCATCACCTGAAGATCTTGCTTTTTTAACTCTTGTACGCACTTCTGAATTTTTAGAATGATTTAAAACTCTTTTCTTTTCATCTTGTGCATGTCTCTTTTTATTAGACTTAATATTTGCCATTACAAACCTTTCATAAAATACAAGACTAATTATAATACAAATCATTTAAAATTAATTTAAAAAATTAATATTGTATAATTTTAATGATTCTCGGAGATAAATTATGGGCAATAATAATATGTTTCTTATTCTGCTAATTCTAATTGTTCCACTTGGAATATTTTTCTTTATGAGAAGTAGAAAGAAAAAGAAAGAACAAGGGCAGCAAGTAATATCAGGAAAAAGAAAAAAATTAGAAAGTGAAGCTTGAGTAACTGTTAAAAAATATTTAAAAGATCATAATGAAGTTGGAAAAGAAATAGTCGAATTATTTGTGGTTAAAAGACCAGATCCAAATGATTCTTCAAATTTGCTTACAAAAGAATTAAAACAAAAACATAAAATTGAAAAGAAAAAAAGAAAAGAACAAGAAAAATTAGAAAAAAAGAAAGATCCAAAAGCATATAAAGAAAAAAAGAAAAAAGAAAAAATGAAGAATAGGGATGAATATTGATGCTTGTACTTTATTACTAGAAATGCTAAAACTAAAAAAATAGATGAACCAAGAATTATTGAAGCCAAAATAACATATATTAAAATAAATAAAAAGCAAACTGATAGAGTTATTAAAGCTTCTGATAATTTGAATTTCAAAAAAGAATGAGAATGAATTAAACCAATTAAAGAAAAAGAAGATGAAGCAAAATTAAAAAATGAAAAAATCCAACAAAAAAAATTAGAAAAAGAAAATATAAAAAAACAAAAACAAAAAGAAAAACAAAAAAATAAAAAGGCATAATATGAATAATAAACCAAGAGTTATTTTTTTTGGTACACCATGGATAGCTAAAGAATGTTTAAGCACTCTATTTGGGTTAGATATTAATTTAGTTTTAGTTGTAAGCCAACCAGATAAAGAGATTAATAGAAAAAAAGAAATAGTATATTCAGAAGTAAAATCTTTTTGCCTTGAAAATGATATTAAAATCATCCAACCTAATAAAATTTCAGAATCATATGAAGATATAAAAGAATTAGAGCCAGATATCATTATCACTTGTGCATATGGGCAATTTATACCAAGTTCTATATTAATGATTCCAAAATATGGAACAGTTAATATTCATGCATCATTACTACCTAAATTAAGGGGTGGAGCGCCTATCCATTGAGCAATTATCAATGGAGATAAGAAAACAGGTATAACATTAATGTATACAGTCAAAGAAATGGATGCTGGTAATATCATTTTTCAACAAAGTATAGATATTTTAGAAAATGATACTTATAAGACGATGTTAATAAAATTAACTAATCTTGCTCAAGAAATGATAAAAAAACATTTCTTTGACTTACTATCTAATAATGTTAAATCAATTGAACAAGATAATAATAAAGTAACAAAAGGTTTTAATATTAAAAAGGAAGATGAAATAATCAATTTTAATGACTTCATAAATAATATAGATTGTAAAATAAGAGGTCTATTTGATAAGCCTATTGCTAAATTCAAATATTTAAATAATCTTTATAAAATCCATCATGCTTCAAAAACTATGACAAAATCTACAAAAGACCCTGCAACAATTGTTGAAATAAATAAAAATGGAATATTTGTTGCAACTAAAGATTTTGATATCTGTTTAGATCTTATTCAACAACCGAATAAGAAACCAATGCATGTTAAAGATATTATCAATGGTCATCACGAGTTTAAAATTGGAGAAAAATTAATTTAATATCTTACTTAATTGTTTAATCATTTATTTAATTTGTCTTTCAATGTTTCATAATCATCTTTAATTATGTCATGTTCGTATTTATTATTTAAATACTTTGTTTTACACCATGTCATTTGCTTTTTTGCAAGATTTCTAGTAATTTGTTTTATTTTTTCTAAATCAATATCTTGATTGTAAATTATAGAATCAGCTATTTGCTTATATCCTATTGCTTTAAATGCTTGAAGATTAATTACATTTTTATCTTTTTTAATTAATTCTTGAACTTCATCTTTTCACTTATTCATTAACATTTTTTCAGTTCTGAGATTTATTTTTTTATAAAGTTGATCTCTTTCCATTTTTGTTACAATAATAAAACAATCATAAATATATTGATTTTTTTGGTTATCTAATTCAGATTTTTTATTATTTGTAGAATGAATAATTTGCGCAGCTCTAATGATTCTCTTTTTATTATTGTAATTGATTTTTAAAGCTTCAACAGGGTCTCTTTCATAAACATAGTTATAAATATCATCATAATTTCAATCATTAAAATAATCAATATCTTCTCTAGATAAAGATTTATTTAAGTTATATCCTTTAATCAAAGAATCAATATAAAGATTAGAACCTCCACAAATAATAATATTTTTATTTTGAATACTTTTAATTATCTTAGTGGCTTCATCTTGAAAAACTTTAATATCAAATGTATCATAAATCGAAAATGAATTAATTAGATGATGCTTAATTTCTTGCATTTGTTTTTGACTTGGCTTGTTAACTCCTGCATTAATTTCTTTATAAACTTGAAATGAATCTGCATTAATTATTTCAGCATTAAAATCTTTTGCTATTTTAATAGCTAAATTTGTTTTTCCTGATGCTGTTGGCCCTGTTATTACTATTATTTTATTCATTTTTGTCTCACAAATATTTTTGATATAAAATTATTGAAGCAGCTGAAGCAACATTTAATGAATCTGTATCATTAATTTTTATATAAATTTTATTTTTTAATTTACTTAACACTTCTTTATTAATCCCTTTAGATTCATTGCCTAAAATAAAAGCTTGAAATTTTGACTTTGGTTTATATAAATCTAAAGAACATGATGTTTTATCTAAACATGAAGCAATACATTCTATACCTAAAGATTCAAGTTTATCAATAATATCTAATAATTTTGAATAGATATTAATCTTAATATTGAAAATTGTTCCCATGGTAGATCTTAAAAATTTATCATTATAAATACTTACTGACTTATCACTTATAAAAAAATTATTAATACCTAAAGCAACAGATGTTCTAATAATTGTTGCCATGTTGCCTGGGTCTTGAATATTATCAAGAATGATATAATTGTTATTTTTGTTAATTTCAAAATTCATAATATTAAGCTTTTTAATAGCAATACATTCACCAGGAGATTTTGTAAAAGCGATTTTATTAATAATAATTTGATTTACTACAATAATTTCTTTATGTTTTTTTAACATTTGATTTTTGTCTAAAAATTCTTGTGTTGTTAAAATGATGTCAAAAAACTCAGAATCATTTATGTGTTCTTTAATCAAATTAAATGACTCAATTACAAATAATTGTTTTTTTGTATCTCTAGTATCTTTATATAGATTCTTAATTTTTTGATTAGATAGGGATGTAATAGAACATATCATACTATTCACTTAAAACCTTTACAAATACATCTTGAGGCACACTTACTGAACCAATTGCTTTTAATCTTTTCTTTCCTTCTTTTTGTTGTTCTAGCAATTTTTTCTTTCTTGTAATATCACCACCATAACATTTAGCAAGTACATTTTTTCTCATTGCTTTAATTGTTTCTCTTGCAATAATTTTCCCACCAATTGCTGCTTGGACAGGAATTTCAAATTGATGTTTCGGTATTAATTCTTTTAATTTTTCACAAATAACTCTTGATTTCTTTTGTGCAAAGTCGTAATGAGTGATAAAACTTAAAGCATCAATTTTATCTCCATTAAGCAAGATATCAACTTTAACCAATCTATCATGGCGATAATTATCTAATTCATAATCCATAGTTGCATATCCTTTTGAAACAGATTTTAATTTATCAAAAAAAGAATACATAATCTCGCCTAATGGCATTTTGTAAATAACTTTTCTTCTAGTTTGGTCTACATATTCAAGATTTATATAATCTCCTCTAAAATCTTGGCATAATTCCATAACAGCACCAAGATATTCTTCTGGAACAATTATACTCAACTTAACTATTGGTTCTTCAATTGATTTTATAACAGTTGGATCTGGTAAATTTGAAGGATTATCAACATCAATAATTTCCCCATTTGTTTTAATAACTTTATAGTTCACACTTGGTGCTGTTGTAATTAAATCTATCTTAAACTCTCTTGTTATTCTTTCTTTAATAACATCCATATGAAGTAGTCCTAAAAAACCACATCTAATACCAAATCCTAGTGCCTTTGAGGTTTCATATTCGTAAGTAAGTGATGCATCACTTAAGCTAATTTTTTGCATTGCTTCTTTCATATCTTCATATTTTGATGTGTCTATAGGATATAAACCACAATAAACCATTGGTAAAATTTTTTTATAACCTGGTAGTGGTTCATTTGTGGGGTTTTCAGATAAAGTAATAGTATCACCTACAGCAACATCTCTAATAGTTTTAATTGCTGCTGCAACTCAACCAACTTCACCTGACACTAATTCTTTTTTATCAATATTTTTTGGAGTTCTTACCCCAAGTTCAGTTACAATAAATTCTTTATTAGTTTGCATCATTTTAATTTTGTCACCAACTTTTAATTTTCCTTGTCTAATTCTTACAAAACAGACTACACCCTTATATGAGTCATAATATGAATCAAATATTAAAGCTTTTAATTGTGCATCATCATTAGCATCAGTTGGAGCTGGAATATATTTTACTATAGCTTCTAAAACATCTTTAATATTAAGTCCTGTTTTGGCTGAAATACAAGGAGCATAACTACAATCAAGACCTATAACATCTTCAATTTCTTTTTTAACTTTATCAACATCAGCTGATGGTAAATCAACTTTGTTTATCACAGGAATTATTTCAAGATTATTCTCGAGAGCTAAATAGACATTACTTAATGTTTGTGCTTCAATTCCTTGTGCCGCATCCACAACTAATAAAGCACCTTCACAAGCTGCTAAACTTCTACTAACCTCATAGGTGAAGTCAACATGCCCTGGTGTATCTATAAGATGAAAAGTATATTCATTATTATCATTTGCTTTATATAGAATTTGTATTGCATTTAATTTAATAGTAATACCTCTTTCTCTTTCAATATCCATTGAATCAAGAATTTGGTTTTGCATTTCTCTTTTTGATAATGTGTTTGTCATTTCAATAATTCTGTCACTTAATGTTGACTTACCATGATCAATATGTGCAATAATTGAAAAATTTCTTATTAATTTTTTATCCATATATCTATATTATTATATCAATTATTTACTTTCAATTTTATAAACAATATAATTTGAATTCACTATATTTGTGTTATCAATAAAAACATAATTTTTTGGTAATGTTATTTTAACATTTATCATACATTCCTTTTGTGTACTTAAAATTAAATATGATCAACTAGTGTAAGTTTTAAGTTTATTCAAAGTTTCATAATCATAAGTTATAAATTCATATGAAGCTCCTAATAATCTTAAATTTTCTACACTTGAACTGAAAAAAAGATTTTCAATAGCATCTCAATCGTTTTTAAACTTCGATGAACTTGTAGTATATTTCTCACTATTAAATGAATTTATTGTTGGTTTATCAATAATTTTAATTGTTGAATTATTATTGCTTACTTTATTTTCATTTGAATTCAATCTATTAATAATAAAATATATTGAAACTCCTGTAACCCCAATTAGTCCTACAAAAAATATAGAGAATAAAAATTTTATAATATTTTTACTTTTTTTAAAACTTACAATTTTATTAGATTTATTAAATGGATTATAATTATTCATCATAACAATTCTACACTAAGAATCTTTAAATTTACTATAATTTGGAACTAATATTGGTAAATCATTACCACCATTTCAATTTGTTACATTTAAATGAGTATCTTTAGTCATGAATTCATCTGTTGTTTTCATACAATACTCAGTAATATATTTATCACTTCCAGCAGTCATTCCATCATCTCAAGTAGGATCACATCATAATCATTGATTTCCATCTTTAATTAAATTTCATGCATGACTTCCACCACTACCTGAAGCGTCAGCATTAAGCTTAACTTCACCTATAATAGTCAAGCACTCAATTTGAAAAATGTTTGATAAATAAGAAAATAAATTTGCATACCCCTCACAAATTACTTTTTTCTCAAGTAATCCATTTAGCGACGATGAATTAGCACTTTGCATTCCACCATAAGAAACTTTTGGTAATAATCATTCATAAATCTTTAAGACTCTTTCTCTAATAGATAGTGAATTAATAAAAGTTTGTCAATCACCATTAATTGAGGTATTATATCAATCTATGAAAGAATTTTTTATTTCTAATAAATTTCTATAAATGTTATTTGATAAAATTTCAGCATAAGATGAATTTAATGGTTGGCCATTATTATTTAGATCAATAACCCTATCTGCACTAATTAAACGAAATACTGCTGAACAAGAAATATATACTTTATTACCAATTATTTTTATGCTCCCAGATTTTGTTCCAGTAAAATTAAAAATTGACCCTAATGTTCAAGCTAATTGATTTACATAGTCACTATTAAATGTATATGATTTACTTAAATCAATACATAATAATGGTGAGGAAATATTAGTTCCAGTAATAGGACTTTTACCTGTTACTAATAATGTAGCATTCTTATTTAAAATTTTAGTTATCACTTCTTTTGTTATATTTTTTTCATCATCAGTAGATTTATTACTTGTAATTAAATATAAATTATTAATTAGTTTTTCTGGAACTATTGAACAAAAAGAATTATTTAATTGGAGAGTTAATTCATCAATATCATCAAGATATATTTTTTCATTTAATAAACCAATATTATTAGCAGTATAATTCTTAGTACTTATAATTTGTTTTTGTAAGTACTTAGTATTAATTTCAAAGGATAAAAAATTATTTACTGCTGTATTGATATAAGCATTAATACTTGAGTTTTCAAATACAAAATTGTGTATTTCTTTGTCGCCTTTAATTCTATTTGCTGAAGTATAATTTGAAGTCATATCTTCATTAAATAAAAATTCAATTTTAATATTTCCATTTAATTTTTTACTTGAATCTAAATTAATATTTTTCTCTAAAACATTAGATGAAATTTTGCACTGTCTTGCATTTATAAAATTATTTATGTATTGATTTATAAATTGTTCTAAATATTTTGTAATATCTTCTAGTTTTAAATTTTCTTTAATGAATTTGTTTGCTTCACTAATTACATCATTAAAATTTGCTGGTTGATTAGAATAACTTTTATTTGTATATAAATCTTGTCCATGTAATTCTAAACCATATTTATAGTTTTTATTTTCAGTTACATTGACAAAAATTTCATCTTCACATATTATGTTAGCAAGATTATTATTACCATCATAAACAATTACCTTTAATTTTTGTAAACCTGGATTTTTTCAAACAATTGTAATATTATCAGAACCATTATTGTTAATCACTTCTTGTGAAGATGTTTGTCATTCATAAAAAACACTTTTAGTTGGTTTTTTAGGTGAAAAATTTAAAGAAAATTGTGATTCGTTATCAATTTTGTTTTCTTTATTAAGATCAACAATTGAAACATTGAATACTTCATTGTTAGAGTTTGAATTATCAGAAGAACTTTTAATTTGAATAGTTTTTTTAGAAAGACACAATGTTTTGTTTGAATCTTTCTTCTCTTTTACATCTACAGTGATAACATAACTTCCTTCATTGTTAAAAGCGACATTTAATTGAGCGGTGTTGTTTGTTGTAAAGTTTACCACTGGACTTATTGATCAATCATAATATCATTGATTAGTAATATTTTCATCATTTCCATTATTTATGACTGCTGTAAAAGGTGCTTCTGTATTTACTAATAAAGAATCAGATCCTACTATATCAATATTTATTTTCTTAAAACCACTAATATAGTTCTTAACATATTCTGTTTTTTCAATAACCATGTCATTGTAATAATATTTATCTATTTCATATATAATAACTAATTCACCAGTACTTGGATCAAATGAAATGTCATTCTCTATTATGTTTGTACCATCAGGTAGTATCTGTTTATCACCAATGTATGTCTTTACTCAATTAAAAAACACTTCTTTATTACTTTCAATAAAACTATCAGTTAGCATTTGATTTTGTGCATCAATTGATGGAGGTGGTGGTAAATCAAATCTTAATTTAGTTTCCTTAGTAGATTTATTTGTTGCTTTTTGCAATACATATAATGGACAAATTACAGATGTTGCAATAATAATGCTACTTATTAAACCAATACCAATGCTAATAATTAAATTACTTTTTTTCATAATCTTATTACTTTTATTATACCAATATCTTTTGGATAAAAACTTAATATATAAATTTTTATAAAAATTTTAAAAAAAATAGTTAGTAATATATGAGGGTATATTAGTTATGAAAAATAAAATTAATTCTAATAAAGGTATTTTCCTTGAAACACTAATAAATACTTCTAGTATATTCCTAGAAGCTAAAGGCATATGTTTAATATTAAAAAGGCAAATTCCAATCCAAATAGTTGAAAAAATTTCTAGCTATTACATAAAAGCAAAATTAAATGAAAAAGCATATACTGATTATTATGGATGTTATAAATCTAAGATGTTTGATTTTGAAGCTAAACAAACACAAAATAAAGACTTTATGATGAACCTTATAAAAAAGCATCAATTAAATCATATTATTAATTGTGAAAGGTTTAAAATCCATTCATTTTTATTAATTCATTTTGTATCAACAAATGATTATTTCATTATTAACTCAACTCAACTGAAAGAATTTATTGGTAAAACTAAAATTGAATATGAATGAATTAAACAAAATTGTTATGAAATGGAATTAATTTTTCCTGGAATATTAAATTTTGAAGATTATTTAAGTTTTATTTTTGATAGAATTTAACTTGTAGAAAGAATCAAATTATGAGTAAGAAAAAAATACTAATAAATAGAGATAAATGTATTGGATGCGGAGCTTGTGTTGCTTGTAGTAATCTAAGAATAAATTTTATTGATGGTAAAGCTTGATCAACAAATAGTGATTATGATCAAACTGAAGCAGATGATATTATTGATGTATGTCCTGTAGATGCCATATCTGCTGGTGAACAAAAAGACTATGATGAATTAAAAGAAAAATATAAAATAGATGATGAAAATTAATAATTAAAAACTTTTGTTTTTGTACATATATCAAATATTATAAAAGTAATTGAACACATTAATAAAATATATAAAATTATCCTTGTTTGCTTATCAAAGTAAACCAAATTGTTTTCTTTTTTAAATAATCTAATAAAATAATTTAATTCATTAATAATGACATAAAAAAATAACCCTCAAGATAAACCAATGGATATTGAGTATCCTAGCATCCCAAAAATAATTGATATAGCCAACACTGGAATATCTAAATATTTTTTTCAATCAAATTCTTTAAGTTGACTAATCATTAATAAACCTGTAATAAAAATTGCATGCCCTGTAACAGGTTGAAATCCATTAATGGGCATAAATGGACCCATTATAGGTCATAATAAAATTGATAACAAAAATAATAGTGAAGTTATTAAAGCACTAAAACCTGTTTTTGCTCCAGCATTAACAGCTGACATGGATTCTGCTACAGACGTTGCTGAAGATGTTAGTAGAAATGCACCACATATTGTACTTGTAGCATCAATATAATTAGCTCTTTTTATTCATAAATCAGGATTAGTTGATTTTGTTTTTTTCAATAACTTTGATTGTCTTCCTATAGATATAAAAGTAGAAGAAGTATCAAAAAAATCAACGTATAAAAAGGTAAAAATAGCAATATATGAAACAGGATTTACAAAAACTTTTGCTCATGGTTCAGATTTAAAAATATTTTTAAATACTAATCCAAATGAGTCAAAATTATAATTTTTTAAACTAAATGCATTGCTAGTAATATTATTCGTAAAATTGTTATTGAACCCTCAAACAATTAACAACATAATAATTGTAATGATTGTTGTAATAATAATTGAATATTTGACTCTACAGTAATGTAAAATTACTCCAATCACTAATGCAATAGTTCCAACTATAACTATAGGATATTGGGGATTTAAATTTGAAAAATTAGATCCTATTTCAGATATAGGAGAACCATGATTAACTATTCCAATATTTGCAAGAGCAACATATGCTAAAAAGAATCCAATCATAGCACCAATCATAATTTTAAAATTCTTTGGCATATATTCATTAATTTTTGTTCTGGCTGGAGTAATTGCAATTAAACAATATAATACACCAGAAACAATAACACATATCAATGCTTCATAATAATTCAATCCAAATCCTGATTGAGAGGCAACAGTATATGTGAAAAAAGCATTTAAGCCCATTCCAGGAGCTAATGTGATTGGAACATTAGCAAATATTCCCATTAAAAAAGTTCCTAAAAAACTAATTAATGCTGTACCCAAAAATAATGCTCCATCAATATTATTAATTGATTCAATACCACTTGAATTTGCAATTATTGATGGATTAACAGCTAAGATATACATAATAGCTAAAAAAGTAGATATTCCACCAATAATTTCTTTTTTAAATGTTGATTTTCTATCAGAGATTTTAAAATAAGAATTTATTGATGAAATAAATTTATTTTGTTTTAACATAACACTCCTTTCGTTAATTAGATATACTATATCCAACAACAATAGAAGTATGTTTATCTATACTTATAAGTTAAAGGTTAAGGCCTTTTGTAGAAACATCTCACCAATTTGAGATATATTACAAGTTAGATATAGTTGCTTTTATTATACATTACTTGATGATATCATTTTTAGTAATTTTTTTATATTGCCCAAAATTAATGTTTAAGTCATTTAAATGTAAGCTAGCAATTCTAATTCTATTTAATTTAATGACTTTATTATTGCATATTTGAAATATCCTTTTTATTTGATGGTATTTACCTTCTACTAAAACTATATTAAGTTTATTATGTTTGATATTTTTAATAATAAATGGTTTAAGTCTTTTGTTATCAAAAATGATTGGTTTTGATATTATATTTATCATATCATCAGTTAATTCTTTTTCAAGTTCAACCTCATATTCTTTTTCAATATTTGAATTAGGTTTTTTTATAAAATGAGTAAAATCACCATCATTAGTTATAATTAGTAATCCTGTTGTATCTTTATCCAATCTACCAATAATATGAAATTTATTAGAATTATATTCAGGAATTAATTCAAAAATTGAAGGACCATCCTTATTACTAATATTTGAGCATATATATCCTTTTGGTTTATTAAAAGCTAAATAAATTTTTGAATTATCTATTACTGTATCATTCACTTTAACAATATCATTAATATTAATCTTATATTGCGGATCATTAATGCATTCATTATTTACATAAACTTTTTGTTTACGAATAATATTTTGTGTTTCCTTTCTTGAATAATTTGAATTATTTGATATATATCGATCTAATCTAATTTTCATATATATAATATTATGAAATAAAAAACCAAAAAGCTTATACACTTTTTGGTCTTTATATTCATTATTATCTAATTATTTTAATTTATCAGAGTGTTTTGATAAATAGTCAGCAACTCCTTTTGGATCTGCTTTCATTGCTTCTTGTCCTTTATGTCAATTAGCTGGACAAACTTCTCCATGTTCAGTTACAAAATTTAAAGTATCAGCCATTCTAACCATTTCATCAATGTTTCTACCTAGTGGTAAATCATTAATTACTGCATGTCTTACTATCATATTTTTATCAATTAAAAATGATCCTCTTAGTGCTACTGAATCATCAAATAAAACATCAAACTCTCTTGAAATTTCTTTTTTGATATCAGCTACTAATGGGAATTGAACTTGACCAATACCACCTTTTTTAACTTCTGTATTTTTTCAAGCAAAATGACAAAATTCATTATCAGTTGAAATACCAACAACATTATAACCTCTTTCTTGGAAGTCTTTTAATTTGTTATCAAAAGCTATAATTTCTGTTGGACAAACAAAAGTAAAATCTTTTGGATAAAAGAATACAATTACACCATTTTTTCCTAAACATTCAGATAATTTAATTTCTTTAATTTGATTATCAGGCATAACAGCTGTTGCTGTAAAATCAAATACTTTTTTAGTTACTATCATAAGGTAACTCCTTTCATTGTTTAATATTTAATTATATAATAAATTAATGAAAAATTAATAATTATTGTAATCTGAATATCTGCCAAAGGTTTTTTCAAATAGTAATTTCAATTCACCAGTAGCACCAGAACGATTTTTAGCTATAATAAAATCCACTATTACAGTATTTGCATATTGTTTTGTGTTGTTTGATGATTTTTTTTCATCTATTTCATCTCTCTCATAATTTAAAAATATAACAATATCTGCATCTTGCTCTATTGATCCTGATTCTCTTAAATCTGATAAGATAGGTTTTGATTTTTTATCATTTCCCCTTCTTTCTTCAACTTTTCTTGATAGTTGTGCCACTGAAATAATAGGTGCCTCGATATCTCTTGCTAAAGATTTTAGAGTTCTTGAAATTTGAGCTACTTCAATTTGCCTATTAACTCCTTGACCTCTTGTCCCTGTAACTAATTGAAGATAATCAATAACAACTAATTTAATTTTTTTATTAGCTGCAATTTGCTTTAATTTAGTTTGAATTTCTAGTATTGAAAGGTTGGTTGACTCATCAATTAAAATTGGTAATTTATTCATTCTATCAATACATTCATTAATTAAAAATTCATCATCATCTTGTCATGTACCTCTTTTAAAGGCATATGAATTAATACTAGTTTCACAGCTAACTAATCTTTCCATTAATTGTTGAGAACCCATCTCAAGTGAAAATATAACTACACACTCATTTTCATTACATTCTTTAGCAGCAGCTAATAGCATGTTAAGTGCTAATGCTGTTTTACCAATGGATGGTCTAGCTGCTAATATGATTAATTCTCCTGGTTGAAACCCATTTGTAAATTCATTAACCGTTTTAAATCCTGTGGTTGTTCCAGTTAATTTACCACCATGATTTTTAAGAAGTTCTAATCTATCCATAAAATTTTTAGTAACTGATTTTGTATCTAATAATGAATTTGAAGTTTTAGAATTTACAATATCTAAAAATTCTTTTTGAATATTTCAAACTTCATCATCATACTTATAATAATCAATATTTAATGTTTTAAGTTTTTCACCATATGCTCTTAAATCTCTCAATGTAGATTCCATTAGTATTATTTCAATGTAATCATTTAAATCATATGAATTTGTATAAAGGATCATCAATTCTGCTACAAATTGAGAAATATTTTCAAATGATGGATCAGCTTCATTTTTAATATAAGTTATTAATAAATTTGGATCCATTGTATTTTTGGCTAAGTAAAATTCTTTAATTCTTCTATATAAAGCTTTATTATCAACATTAGTAAAATTATGTGGTTGCAATCTAGCAACAACATTTGGTATCATTTGTTGATCATTCAACATAATAGAAAGAACTAATCTTTCAAGTAATTCAATTGATTCAGCACCATATGGGCTATTAATTAAATCCATATTATTCCTTCTCTAATACTTCTATTGATAATGTAGCTTGAACTTCTTTATGTAATTTAATTTTAACTTTATGAGGTCCTAATCCTCATTCTTTATCACTTAGCATGAATTTGTTGATTAACTTTTCATTTTTATTAACATAATCAATTAATTCTTTAGCACTAATCTTGCCAAAAGCATGACCATGATTAGACTTTAAATAAAAAATAGGTTTTATTTTTTCAATTTTTTCTTTTATTTTATTAGCATCTTCAACTTGACTTAAATATATCTCTTTTTCGTGTTTTAAATTTTCATTTAACTTATTTAAATTTGTTGAATTTTCTTGAACAGCTAATTTCTTTTTGAACAAAAAGTTTTTCGCATATCCATCACTCACTTCAACAATATCATTTTTCTTTCCTAAATTAGGAACATCTGCTAATAATATAACTTTCATAAATTTTCTCAGTTCTTTATTCAGTCACAAATGGTAATAATGCAATTATTCTAGCTCTTTTAATTGCATTAGAAACTGCTCTTTGATGTTTAGTGCAACATCCTGTAGTTCTTTTAGGGGCTATCTTGTTGGAAATATTTAGATACTTCTTTAACAATTCAATATCTTTATAATCAACATGAGCTATTCCTTTAGAACATAAACTACAATATCTTTTTTTACTTCTTTTTTTATTGTATGACATAATTTTCTCCTATTCAATATCATCTTCTCAATCAACAAAAACATCCTCTGTATTTGATGATACTTCATTATTCTGTAAAGATTCATCCAAGTTCATTGTTTTTTGTGATTTATCTAATAAAGTGTTTAAATCTACTTCTTCTGATGCATCTTGATTTTTATTTGAAGATCTAGATCCTAAGTTTTTAATATTATCTACATTGATTTCAGTAATGTATGTTTTTGCACCACTATCATTGATATAGGAACGATTAGTTAATCTCCCATCAATGGCAACAAAATTACCTTTTTTTAGATGTGATTGTACATATTCAGCAGTTTGATTTCATGCTACACAGTTAAAGAAAAAAGATAAGTTATAGTTTTTCATATCATTAACTGCAATAGAAAATCTTGAAACCACAAACCCTTTATCTGGATACTCTTTAGTAATTGGATCTTGTGAAATATAACCTAATAATGTAACTTTATTCACATCTACCTCCACAACTATTTTTTAGTAGTTCTTTTCTTTCTTGAAGTGGCAGCTGCATCAACAGATCTTTCACCTGTTAATTTTTCTAAAGTTTCAGGTTTTTTAATTCAACAATAATAACAAACATGTTTTCCGTTTTCTAATAATACAGATGCTCAGTTATCATCATCTTTACAAATTGAAGCTTTTTTGTGTCATTCTTTTCTTCTTTTATCATAATTGTAGTCTTCAAATTCTTTCATTGAAACCACTTCATGTTTCTTATCTACTGGAATGTCACTAGCTTTTGCTTTTTTTGGCTTAGTTAATGTCTCAGGTTTTTCTTTAACTGGTTTAGCATCAACAACTGGTTTTTCAATCTTTGTGTTTTCAACACCAGATTGTTTTTCAGCTCTTGCCTTTTCAATTTCAGCTTTAATTTGCGCATGAATTTCAGCACGTTTTTTATTTCTTTGAATCTTTTTAGGATTTACAGATGCTCTATATCCGTAATCTTTTTCTAAATTAATAATTAATGTTCTTAGAACTTGTTTATTAATAGAACTCAATCTTCTAAATTCATTAATCATTGTAGGAGATTCACATTCAAAATTGTATTGAAAGTAATACCCAGTAGTATCTTTTTTAATTTTATAAGCTAATTGTTTTGAACCATATTCATGTAATTTAGGTTTGCATTCCTTAATACTTGATGATATTTCATCAGCAACTTTTTTAGCTGCCTTTTCATCAATGGATCCAGAAACAACAAGCATAATTTCATAATTTGCCATATTTATTCCCTTCTTTTGGATAAAGTCCATACCTTGGACAAGTAGGGTTTAATAATCTTAAAAAATTAATAATGAATTATTAAACATACAAATTATACTAGAAAAAAAATTTTTTAAGACATTTTTAGATTATTTTCTTAATGAATATATATTTCATCAATTCTAGATATAGTTTCTAATGTAAATGCATAAAATATAATAATAATTTAAAACATCTTTTAACAAATTTTTAATAATTTAAATTTTCTATTAATATTTAATCCGTATTTTTAGGTTTTTCTATCAATAAAATCTAATATAGTAATTTAGTATTTATGTCAAATCTAATTTCATAATGATTATAAATATATCTATAATTATTAGATTGGTTTCGAATCTATTTGATTGAATTGTGTCAACTGTTATTGAACATTAATCATTGCATTAAAAAAGGTTAAACCTAAGATAATTTTATTTTTATTTTTAAAATTCATTTTTTTAATTTTGATAAGTTCCAACATAATTTAATTCTGCTATAAAATTAAATATTTAATCAAAATGATATTTGAGCAAAATAATGATATAAAATCTATATCTATATATGTGGTAAAATTTTAATATGAAATGAAAATGATCATTATTTGCTATATTAACAATTTCAACAAGTTGTAGTACTATACCTATTTATTTTTTACATAATAATAAACTAAATAACAAGTTGACTAATATTAAAACTTATAATAATTTAACTAAACAAGATAATAGTGATCTCTTAGTAACTAATTTGATTAATTTGACTGGAAGTGTTATTCCAATTTTTAATATCAAAAATCTACAAAATATCTATGATGAATTAAATTTAACAAGTTATCAAGTCACAGGTGAGATTGCAAAAAATATTATTATTCGTAATCAAGAATCTTTTTTTGGAAAAACGTTAAATGATGAGAACTTTGATAAATTATTAGATAACAATAGCTTAAAAGTAATAAATGGAGATGTTAATGTTTATGTTTCATTTACACTAAATAATGTTGTTATCAATAATAATGGAGATAGAGGAAGCAAAGACTTTAATCTTATTATGAATGGTTTTAGAATTGTTAATTCCAATTCTTATATGATAGTTTTAATTGGGATAGCTAGTATTGTTGCAGTAATCTTAGTTTCAGCCATTATATATTATGTAGTTAAATATTTAAAAAGAACTAAAAAGAAAGTAAAAATAATTGATGGAGAATTAATCATAGATAATTATTAAGCATATATTGTATATGCTACACTAAATGAAATAATCATATTTATTAGAAAAACACAAAAACTTGTTGTAATTGAAATTACAAAAAATTTTTTGGTGTAGTTTTTTCTAATAGAACAATATTCTTTAAATTCACTATTTGAATTAACATCATTGATAGCTGGCTCATGAAGTGTAAAATCAATTTTATCTCTTATTTTATTTAACTTCATAGCTCTTGAGCATTTCATAAAAATGTATCCACCTGTCGGAAGATTCCCTGTTCTTCCTATTCATCATAAAACATTCATTAGCAAATATGATACAGAAGCACTTAATGTAGATCAGTATCAAGGATAAAATGAACTTATTTTTTCATCAGTAAAACCTATGCTTAAAACTACTATAGTAAATATTAAATAAAATAATAATAAAAAGAAAAATGGTATAAATCCATTAGGATATTGTCTTACATCGTATTCCTTTTTTGTTTTATTCACTCTATTACTAGAGCTATTTATTTTATTTATTGCATACCCTTTTGATAATCTATTTTTAGAGGAACCATTTATTTTGTTGTTCATTTTTTAAATTGATCCTCCGTTGCAAAAACATAATGTTCTTGTTCATTTTCTAATTTATAGAATGTTGGTTGGTTTGTTGGTGAATAATTTTTGTCATAATCCATTCTTGAACTAAACGACGCTAAATCGATATGAATTTTACTAAGTTCTGGTGAAGCTTTAATTAAAGATTTTGTATAAGGATGAATAGGATTATTAAATACTTCACTAGTATTTCCTTTTTCAACAATTTTACCTCTATGCATAATGATTAAACGGTTTGATGTATATCGCACCATAGATAAATCATGAGCTATAAATAAGAAAGTAATTCCATAACGATTTGCTAAAGACTTCATAATATTAATAACTTGTGCTTGAATAGAAACATCAAGCGCTGATATTGGTTCATCTGCAATTACTAATTTTGGTTTTGAAATAAGAGCTCTAGCAATAACAATCCTTTGTCTTTGACCACCTGAAAATTCATGTGGATATCTATAAGCATGCTCATTTTTCAAACCAACCTCGTCTAATGCGTTATAAACATAAGTTCTCATTAATGAGTTTTTTAAAGACTTATAATTTGCATATAATTTTGTTTTTGATTTAGTTCTTAAACGACGATACAATTTTAAATCTTCTTCATAATTTTCTATTTCAAAATTAATAGCTTCAATCGTTAAAAACTTTAAATTTATTTCTTTTTCAATAATTTTCAAATTAGTTAATTTTGACTTATCATTTGAAATTTCTTTTTTTGATAATTTTATCTTTGATTGAATACTTTTTTTAAGTTCTTTCTGTAATTTAACAATTTGTTTTTTATATTCTTTGATTAATTCGTTTTGATTTTTTATTAATGGAAGTTTATTATTATTAAAAAACTCATTATCTTGATCAATAAAATTATTTCTTATATGTTTTGAAATTTCAAATTCTTTTTTAGCATCTTCATAATTTTTATTTTCAGAAAGTTTTTTATTTTTTAATTTTTCAAGTTTTTGCTTTAAATCATCAATCTCTTTTTGTTTTTGTTTTATGTCTTCATGATATTGATTTTTGTTTGTTGTTGAATAATTAATATAATCATTAATAAGTTTCTTAAAATTGTCATCATGATCAATGAAATTAATTTTCTCTAGCTTATCATATAAATTAACAACAATCTCATATTGTTTTTTGTAATTTGTTAATTTTTCTTTTATTATTTCTTTTGAACTATTTTCATTTGATAATTTATCAAGTTCTTCTGAAATTTTATTTAATATTGATATTTCATTTAATAAAGAGTTATATTTATTTTTGATAATTGTATTTACTTCATTAGATAATTTTTCAATTTCAAAATCTTTCATAAATGTATGATCTTTTAAATGATTCATAGCACTCAATGTGTCTTTTAAAATTAAAATTTCAACCTTTTGGGATATGTTTTCAGTAATTGAATTAGTCAATATTGAATTATTTTTTAATGTATTTATCTCACTAGAATATCTTTTGATTATTGATTTATAACGATTTTGACTTTGTTGACAAAAATTAAACTCAATATCTGATTTAAAATTATTTAATTTATTTTCTAAATAATCACATTGTTCTTTAAGTTCTCAATATTCTTTAGGAGCTTGAGTTAATTTTTTTTCATTCTTTAAAAAAATTTCCTTAGCTTTATAATCTAATTCTGTTTCATGCAATTCATTGTTTACATATATTTCATAGTTATATGTAATTAATAATTTTATAAGTCTATTATACTCAGTGATTAATTTAATTTCAGATTTTAAATTGTTCTCTAAATCAATAAATTGATTTTTAATTTCTAATAAATTTTCTAACCCTGGAGAAATGCTATTAATTTTACTAATTGCATCTCGATAATTTTTTATAGAATTTTGATAGAATGGTAAAACAAATTCTTTTGTTAAATTATAATCTTGTCATTTATAAGTATTTTGGAAATATTGATTAATAATGCTACATCTTTTTAATAGTGCTTTTGTATCACTACTTAATGTCTTATTAATAATCAATGGTTCTGCAATGATTGAAAGAACATTTTTTCTTGAATTTAATGATGACATTGGGTCTTGAAAGACCATTGACATATTTCTACATAATCAATTTTTGTCTTTTTTAGAAATCTTATTTTGATTAATTATTTTGTCATCAAAAATAATATTTCCTGATGACGATGAATAAAGTCTAATTATACATTTTCCTGTTGTTGATTTTCCAGAACCAGATTCACCAATAATTCCAAGAAAATCATTTTCATAAACATCAAAAGAAACATTATCAAGTACTTTTACTAATTTTCCTGATTTATTGAAGTATTTATTTAATTTATCTACTACTAATATTTTTTTACTTTCCATAATGCTTCTCTTTCTTTAATAATATTGATTTCTTTGCAATTCTTATTTTATTTTTAACCTCTATAGGTAATGATAATTTTGGGGCATCTGGATGCAATAATCATGTTGCTGCAAAATGAGTTTGAGAAACTTGAAACATAGGAGGTTGCTTTTCAAAATCAATTTTTCTTGCATATTTATTTCTAGCAGCAAAAGCGTCACCTTTTGGAGGTGTTATCATATTTGGTGGGGTTCCTGGAATTGAAACTAATTCATCATCATTATTTTCATCTGGAATTGATGTTATTAAAGCTCATGTATATGGGTGTTTTGGTCTTAAGAAAATATCTTCAATTGTACCTTTTTCAACAATCATTCCTGCATACATAATATAAAGATAATCACATAAATTAGCAACTAATGCAATATTATGACTAATAAAAATAATCGATATTCCTAAACTATCACGAAGCTTTTTAATTAAATCAATTACCTTTGCTTGTATTGTAACATCTAGTGCTGTTGTTGGTTCATCAGCAATAATTACATCTGGTTCTCCCATGATAGTAATAGCAATAACAATTCTTTGACGCATTCCCCCTGAAAATTCATGAGGATATGATTCAATAGAATCTTCAGGATTATTTATACCTATAAATTTCAAAGCATCAATCATTCTTTTATACATTGAAGCTTTTTTGGTATTTTCATGGTAATTTTTTTTAGCTTCTTGTTTTTTTAATTGTTTTTCTTGTTCATTTAGTTTTTGGTCATTCTCAATGTCAAAAATAGTGTTATGATATTTTCTAACCTGTGTTATTTTAATTGCATCTAAAATTTGATTTTTAATTTTTTTTGTAGGATCTAAAGCCATTAATGGATCTTGTGGGATATATCCAACTCTAGTACCTCTAACAAAAGGTCATTGATTTTTTTTGATACTTAGTATGTTTATACCATTTAAATTTAAACATTCTGCATCTAAAACTGATCCATCATTGAATCCAAGTATTGATTTAATTGAAACTGATTTTCCAGAACCAGATTCACCTACTAAACCAATTATTTCACCTTTTCTTAAAGATAAATCAATACCTCTAACTGCTTGAACATAACCTAATTTGTTTTTGAATGAAACTTTTAAATTTCTAATATCCAAGACACGATTATCCTTAAGTTTATATTTTGGATCAGTAACATAATTTTCAAGTTTTAAAGTTTTGTTAAACATTTTAATCACCTGACACTTTCGGATCTAAGGAATCATTTAGATTATTTGCAATAATTTGTGATGATAATGTAATTAAAACCATCATAATTGTTGGACCTAATAATAAATGTATATATTGATTTTGTCTTGCTGTTTCTATCATTGTTCCCAATGATATTTCGTTTGCAGATTTTAAACCTAAAAAGACTAGTGATGCTTCAAAGAAAATAATTCTTGGAATCATATTAACTAATCTAACAAATAATCTTCCTAAAATATTTGGTAGCATATGGTTAAAAATAATTCTTGCTTTTGATGCACCTAAAGTTTTAGCTGCTTGGATAAATTCAGCATCTTTATATTTTAGTATATATGTTCTTGTGGTTGATGCTGGTCCCATTCAGTTTACTAAAATTAAAGCAATTCCAATTACAAATAAATTTAAAGTATTACCACCAAATATCAAACCTAAAATCATAATTCATAAAATTAAAGGTACTGATGTTAAAATTTCAATAATTCTCATCATGATAGTATCTGCTCATCTACCAGCATATGAACCTGCAACAGCTCCATATATAGTACCAATAATCATTGAAGGAACTGCAACAACTAAAGCAAATAATAGAGACTTAATAGTTGCAACTCATAAAAGAGTACTTCAATTTCTACCTAAACCATCAGTACCCATTAACAATGTAATATTTGATAATGATGGAATATTATATGGGTTAAAATCATAAATTTTTCACTGCCCACCTATATTCTCAACAGAACTTCACAAGCCATATTGATCATTGTAAGGCAATAAAGCAATATATGTATCATTATCTATAACTACATCGCTTACCCCAGATATACCTAATCATGGTATTCTTGTTGGCAAATAAGCCAAAACAGAACCTGGTAATGAATCAGTAATTGGCAGATTAACTGTTTTTAAATTTGCTAATGAAACAATTAGACTTACAACGACAATAAGAGCTAATATAATTGTAAATATTAATGCAGATTTTGATTTAAAGAAACGTTTCATTACATCTGTTGCATACTTAGTTGGCTTACCAGCAATTTGTTCTGATGAAAAACTAAAAATATCAACTTCTTTAAATAAATGTTGGCTTACATTTGGAATTGGTTTTTGTTCATTATAAATTACTACATTATCATAATCCATAATAACTTCTTCAGAATCAGTTTCAAATCTATTACTAACATCATTATTGTTATCTACCACTTCAATATTTTGATCTATTTTTTTATTAAAATAATTAAAATATTTGTCTTGGTTTAATAATAAATTTAATTTTTTCTTTCTAGCATATCAATACCCTATTTTCTTTGTTCATGAGTTCGCTTTCTTTTCAGCTAAAACGATTCTAGGATCTATAAATGTATATGAAACATCAACAATAATTTGTAAAAGAAAGTATATTGCACCATAGAAAACAGCTGAAAACACAACTATGTAAAATTCTTTTGTACTAATACTATCAATTAATATATTTGCAGTTCCAGGAACATTAAAGAATTTTTCTATAATTATAGAACCAGATAAGATCGCAATAAACGAAGGTAAGATAACAGATATAATTGGAATTAAAGCATTTCTTAAAGCATATTTAAATACCACTTGTCTAAACTTGTAACCTTTAGCTAAAGCAACTTTAATATAATCTTGTTTAAAAACTTCAACTAATTCATTTCTTGTATAGTATGTAATGACAGGAATTGAAGTAAATGTCATTGATAAAATTGGCATTAACATTGATAAGATTACCTTACCAGGTGGTGCAGAACCAAATATCAAGAATTGAGTAGGCAATCCAATAACATTTGCCAATTTAATTAAATAGAGGGCGAGGATAAATGAAGGAATTGAAATAAATAAAACACTGAGTGCATTAATAATAACATCAATAAACCTACCCCGATAGTAAGCACTAAAAATTCCAAGTACCACTCCAATTATACTTGACAAGACAAAGGCTGGCGCTGCAATTACCATTGTATATTTAATTGGATCTAACATTTCTGAATATACGGTTTTATCTGAATTTGTATATATTTGACCAAACTGCCCTGTTGTAAATAAATTTACTAAAAAGTTTCAGAATTGGACAAAAACATTTTCCAATAAACCTGCATTTCTTACTTTTTCCATGTAAGTTACATCAGTATCGTTATTTTGTCTAACAATAGGATATCCTGGAACTGCTTGCATCAAAAAGAAAACAAGTACTAATAGTACAAATAAAGCTAATATTGCAAAACCTAAACGTTTAAGTATGTACTTTAGCATGTTTTCTCCTTTCTACTTAATCATTGCTGATCTCAACTCACCATAAGTTCAAATCATATTTCCTGATTTTCTTTTTTTAATATTTTCAGCTGACATATCATCTAATTCTTCTTTAGTCATATATCTTTTATTTGCCGCTAAATCTCAATATTCACCAGTAATATCATTCCCATTAGAATCTTCAAAATTATAAACACCATAAGGCATAAAAGAATATTGAATAGAACCTGTAACACCTGGTGTTACTAATGTTTGCAATGATACTCAATTAATAGAGTTCATAATTGCAAATCTAATTTTTGCGCTTGTACCGTTTGGTGTATAAAAATCTTTAACTATTAAATCATAATATTCTTGAGAAATGTTAGATTTTAATTTTGGTTTTTTACCTTCTTCAAAAACGTAATTACCATATTCATCCATAGTGTATGTTGGTTTTCTAGTTTGCGGATCTCACATCGGATTCCCTTCACTATCAATAATAATATTTGTTGCTTGATTATAGCCTGCTGGAACAGAACTTAATGGTTCAGTTCATTTTTCATATACTTGTAAATTAAATCCTACAACATTCGATTGTTGTATTTTTTTTGTAGATTCATATCTTAAATTGTTTCCATAATTATTAATTGCTGTTAATAAATTAGCACCTTGCAATGGTGTTTTATCTATTTCTTTTGAGATAAATTGTTCAAATAATATATCTAAATTATAAGAACCAGCATATTTAACATTAATTTCTGGAATTTTTGCCATTATTGAACCATCATCTAATGTCTTTTCCAAATTATAAGATATATAAGATTCATTTGTTGTAGCTAAATCTTTAAATGATTCAAAATATCCTTTATTTATTTTATATGTGATACTTTGTTTATCAACATTACTTATATAGTATGGAGCTGATGATCATAGCTCTTTTCATACATCGGGATTTGTACCATCACCGACACCATAAAACATTTTCATATTAGTTGCAGCAGTATCTAAAGTATTAGTTCCAGGATAATTTACAGCAATACTATTATATCTAACAGGATCATAGATATTCTTTACTTTTTCATGCTCAGCTGGTAGTGCGCAAAAATATTGTTTTTGTAAAAGATCTAATGTATCTTCAAGTGATAAAATTGGTTCATCAAAATATATAGTGAATTTTTTTGTTTCACTTTTAGATTGGTTTCTAAGTTGGTTATTTGCATCTTCTGTTAAAGTTTTTTCAAAGTTTATTGAAGCTAATTGTATAAAATATGCATTGTTAGCATTTAATCCATTTTGAATAGATAAAGCAAATGAATACATTCCAGCTCAAAAATCTTGTGGTGATAAATAAGAACCTGTTCCTCTACCATTAGTGTCAACTCATTCAATAGGACGAATAGTGAAAGTTAATTTATGTTGATTTTCAAATTCATCTATAAATTTTTCTAAAACTATAGGGTCATCAATATCTTCAACAATTGAAGAAGATAAAAGTTTAATTGATTTTTCACCATAAATAGGATCATTTTCATCTCCTCTAGTAGATCATGAGGTTAAATTTGTTCAAATTGATTGAGCAAATAGTGTATTTGTGGCTTTAGAAAATGGTCCGTTTCAAGCTGTTTCGTTACTTGTAAAAGGATCGGCACTATTTCAATCTTTTACAACTGATTTATTGTTAATATTTTTATAAAGATATCAATCACGGAAATTGTTATTAGAATTAGAATTTGTTGGCATATAAACACCATTAGAAACTAAATATGGAGTAGATGTACCGTTCCCAACTTCTTGATATGGTATATTTGGATTTAAACTAGCAACATAATTTACAAATTCTATACCTTTTGATAAGGTACCAGAATCTCCACCATATTTTTTAACCATTTTATTTGTTTCAGGATCTAATTCTTCTTCTATCTCCAATGGTGATTCAGTAGCAATTCAATTTCCTATAACATTTGCTAAAGTAGTATAAACTTCATCTAACTTTATTTTTTTAGTATTTTTATTAGAAGCTACATACTCAACTATTTCAATTGGGCTCATGTATAAGCTTTGGTTAGTGCCAGTTAAGTTATAACCTTGTATAAAATCTTTCAAACTTGCAGATCAATTATATGTTTCACCAGTTGTTCCTTCTAATATGCTATAAACAGAGTTTCATATATTTGGTAATGTATATGTTTCAGTTAACATATATTTAATTCATGTACCTATATTGTTATAATCAGGTGATCAATAAAAGCTCATCATTTCAGTATTCTTGTTATAAAAAGCATCATTTACTGTTTTTGGTGTTCTTTGAATATTTTGTATTCCAAGTCTTTCATCGATATATTTCATTGAACGATCTAATGCAGTGTAAAAATTACGTTCACCTTGAGTTTGACTTCTTCTTAAATTACAAAAATAAAAATTTAAAGATTTTGCATTCTGGTTTTTATCATAGTAATCATTTAGAACATCTCTTGCATCATTAATAGCATTTTGTATAACTTCATTTTTTGCTTTAGAAGATTCATCATTACCTGTAAATTTTGTTATATATGTACTCATTGCAGTTGCAGCATCTACAGGTCATAATAGAACTGTTAAAGAAGAAGCAGCCAATGCAGCTGCTGCAATTGTAGTTAATGCTATAATTCATTTTTTCTTAGCTCTCATGGCTCCCTCCTCTTAAAATTTGTAATTTTTTAAAAAAAAGCTAATCTTTTGGACAGATTAGCTTAGACAATTATAATAAATATTTATAACCTAAACTAACACTCCAACAAAAACACAAAATTGCATGAAGGATTATTCATACAATTCATAATATTTCAAATGGTTGTAGTCTTTAAAATAAATTTTTTCATATAATTTACTTATACCATAAAATATTGAAATACATATACTTTTTTATATCAATAATATAATATATTTATAAAATTTCTAGAAAAAAGGTTCATTTTTTTACAAAATTAAGAGTGATTTAATATTTTTTAATCATTTATTAATTTTCTATTTAATAATTCTACACATCCAAAAAATGCCGCTTCATTACCACTAGTAGATAATTCTATTTCACATGCATTTGAAATATGTTTTTCAATTAAATGCTTATGTACAATTTTCTTAATTTTATCAACGTCAATTTTTTTTGATTCACTTAACCCTCCTCCAATAACAAATTTCTTAGGCGAAAGAAGTGCAATAATATTAGCAATGCCTATTGCCAAACCCTCATATCAATAGTTAGCAATATCTTGATGGTTATTATCTAATAATATATCTATTGGTTCTAAGTTTTCAATATTCTTAATTTCTTTGATTAAACGCTTTAAACCAATTGCAGAAAAATATGTACCCCATCTTCTTCCTAAAATGTTTAAATATCCAGCATTTGCAGCACAACCACTTTCACCTGTGAAAACTTTTCCATCTATTAATATACCGCACCCTATATCTGTTCCAAGTGTTATCATGACTGCATTTTTATAACCTTTTAATTTCCCGTTTACATATTCACCCAATATTGCAATATTTGCATCATTATCAATGACTAGTGGAAGATCTATATATTTTAATAATTCTTCTTTGAAATTTGTTCCTATATATTTATTATGATTTGGAACAGAACCAATAATTTTAGTTGTATGTGGATCAACATCACCTGCTGTTGAGACACCTATGCCCACAATTTTATCATATTCAATTATTAATTTCTTGCTTATTTCGCCAATTTCTTTTATCATTTCATTTTTGCAATCTCTATTTATTGCATCAAAAGGGAACTTATCTTTTTTTAAAATATTGAATTTTTCATCAATTACAGCATACTTAATAAATGTTCCACCAATATCAAAAACAATGTATTTATTCATAATATTTCCTTTTTATTTCGAATTTAGTTGGATAAAGTCTTGATGTGAATCAATATTTCTTATTTATACATATTTCAATAATTGATACATCATAAAAAATATCTATTTTTAGTTTATTAATATCTTTATTAAAATTGATTATGGATTGATTTTTATATGGATAATATTTTGATGCACCTTTTCTTTCAATAGTTAAATATTTATTGTTTGAAAAATTAATTACAAGTTGGGATCTATCATCACCAATTATAAGTTGATCATTTATCTTCATATGCACACTTTTCTTATTTGTTAATTCATTAATATTAAAAGCATTTTTATTTTTATGTGAAAGTGAAAATACGATATTATCATTTTTTATTTTTATTTTTCTTATAGAACTTAAACAAAAAATTCAACCATTTTTAGATTCAGGATAATTATTGCTGGTTGGTATACCTGATCATGCTATAAGATTATATTTAGATTTTTTTAAAAATACTTGTGGCGCATAAAATTCAAATCCATAATCTATATATTGTTCTTTTAAATCTGATAAATCAATATTAAACTTATTTATGCAAAATATTCTATTAACATTAGTAGCTACACATCTAACAATATCAGGATTAGTATCATTCGAAATTATTTCTTGTTTAAATTGAGGAGAATAAATAAAACATATGGTTTTATTTTTTATAATTACATTTGGACATTCAATCATTCGATATTTATTATTAAAATGAATTTCATGCAATAATTTTGCTTGCATTAAATTATTATCTAACTGAAAAATTAATATAACTCCTTGATTATTATGTTTTTGTGCACCTAATGCAAAATATAATGAATTTTTATATTTAAAAATAAAAGGATCTCTAAAATGTTCAGTGTATGATTCGTAATCAAAATTAGTCATAATAACCTTTTTGTTGATAAAAGATTCATTTTTTAGATCATATTCTGCAATTACAATTGAAGAAGTTCTAATTCATTTATTGTCTCTAGCATTACCGGTATACATACAAATTATTTTTTTATTATAAATAATAGCATTACCAGAATAAATTCCATGATATGAAAAATTGTCAGTAGGTTTGTTTAACATATATTTATATTCATAATTTTTAAAATCACTTGTTATAGCTAACGACATTGTCTTAAGGCCATGAAGTGTATTATTAGGATGATGTTGAAAAAAAATGTAATACTTTGAACCTAAAAAAAATACACAATTAGGGTCATTTAATAGTCCTTTTGTTGGATGAATATGAATATTTGGCATATATTCTTTATTATCATTTTTAATATCAGATTGGTCTCAATCTAAAAAAGAACGATTATATCTAATTTCTTTATCACTCATTATACAGTTATCACCTTAATTATTGGTTCACCTTTTGATACATATCCTTCAACTTTAATAAATTCAATTTTTTGATTTGATTTAATTGTTTCACTTAACAATGAAAAGAAAACTTTATCATCTTTTGCTCCATTTTTTATTAAATTATAATTTTCTACATGAGCTATTTTAGATGATGAATTATATATTTTATAAGCAAAAATTCTAAGTAAGTTATTAAATATTGGTTTTTTAATTTTCTTTGGTTTTGACACATTGGATAAAATGAACTTATGGAATTTTATAAATTTTAATTTTCTTATGTTTTCAGCTCCAAGATTAAGCTGTGCAGAATCTAATCCTATATGTATCAATATAGAATTACCTTTTTTATTTGTAATTGTTATTGCATGTCCAGTATCAAATATATTTTGAATTTTTCCTTTAAATGGTGCGTATAAATCATATTCTTGCTTAATAGATTTAATAGCAAACGATTTACCCATCATTTCAGAATCAAATACAGCATCCCCTGTTTTACCAGCAATAAATAATTCACCATTCATAGGGGCATAAATATAATATTCTTTAACCTTTTTATTTTTCTTTTGTTTATTTAATCTTTCTATTAGTGGAGATAATATTTTCATTGAATATATTGATCCATTATATTCCTTTAATATGTTTTGACCTCTTTTAGTTAATGATAAAACATTAACCATAATAAATGCTACTAATGATGACATTGTCATAGCTATTGCTGCATTTGCAATAGGTGGTAATCCAAAAGATGTCATATATTTTCCTCATGGTGTAGCATTAGCAACATTTTCATATCATTTAATAATGTTATCTGATTGTGTTGTTACATCAAATTGAATTAACCCAATTCATGATGCTGAACCAACAGAATTAGCAGGGGTTTGTGTCATACCCAATCAATATCCTCCGACCGCTGAACCTATAATCCCTGCTAAGAATATATGTTTTATATTAATATTAATACCAAATAAGGCTGGCTCTGTTATACCAAGATTTGCAGAAATACCACCAGAGTATGCAACTGATTTTTTAGATTTATCTTTTATGTACATTGATGCTGCTAAACATGCAAATGCTTGTGAAACATTTGAAACACAAGCAATAGGTGTGATTCATGATTCACCATATGTTGTTAATAATTGAGTTTCTATTGGAAGAAAACCTTGATGAAGACCTGTTACAACAATAGGAGCATACACAGCACCAAGAATAGCGCCACCTATACCAAAACCAGGAAAATTAGTATAAACAAACATAGCTCTTAATGCTTCTGCAATAGCCAATGAAACTGTATATCCCAATGGACCAATGATTGCAAAGGCTAAAACTGTTGTTACTACTACTGTTACAAGTGGAACTGAAATAATTGCAAATGATTCATGTGACACTTTTTTCATTATTTTTTCAATTTGAACAGCAATTGCTATAACAAGTAAAGTTGGAATAATTTGAGCTTGATAACCCATTAATGGAATTCCAAATACTGGATATTTAATATCAAATATTCTAGGTGATCCCTCTCATAGAACAGGTATGTTAGCAACACCATCAACACTTTCAGGTGTAGCTCCAAAAATTGAATATCAATTAATTTCTTTAGCATTTAATGTATAAGAATTTATTAGACCAGGTGCAATTAAAATTAGACCCATAGCTGCCCCTAATCAGCCACTACCACCCCACTTTTTAGCAGATGTATATCCTATGAATACTGGTAAAGATCCAAGAATAGCGCCACCTATAGTATCAAAAATTTTAGAAAATACTTGTGCCGCTCCATTTAATCATTCTCCGTTATGTTTACCTATACCATCTACTGAAATTAATGAATTTATTGCAAGAGATAAACCACCTGCAATAAATAATGGTATCAATGGAATAAAGATATCTGCAAAACTTCTAATTCCAGTTCTTAAATAAATAAAAGAATTTGTTTTGAATGAATAATTTTTGTTTCACTTAATTTTCTTACTTACAAAATTATCATTATTAGATAAAGAAGAAGTTTTTTTGTAAATATCAATATATTTGTCATAAACTTTATTAACTACCCCTGCACCAAAAATTATTTGTCATTGTTCTCCTTCTTTTGAGAACCCTTTAGATTTTTCTACTTTTTCTAATTTCTTCTTGTCTACTCTTGCGTCATCATAAACTATGACTCTAAATCTTGTAGCACAATTGAAGGCAGATTTAATATTATCAATTCCACCTAGTCCTTCTACTAATTGATCAACCGTTACTTTAAATGTATCAATTTTTGCCATTATAACTTTAAGGATTAAATCAATTATATTATAAACATATTTTTTTATTGTATTGAATAATTTAATAAAATTATTAATTAAAGCCAACATTGAGTATCAAATAATTAATTTCATAAGATGGATAAAAATACCCCAACAAATATGAACTAGGTTTTATTAATTACATCATTAATTATTTTCATATAATGTTGTTTATTAACTTTTCATTCAATTTCAGAAAAATAAACAACAGGATATTTCATATCATTAATAAAAAATACCTTATTAATTGTTTCATTTATTATAAATTCATTTTCATTTTTAAGAGATTTTTCAATTATTATTGCTAACTTAACAGTATTTTTTGTTTTGTTAATAATTGCTACATCAATATTATATTTTCCAATATTATAATTATTCATGATTTGATATTTTGATAAATCGATTTTTGCTGATAAAGATTCAATAATGTCATTATAAAATATATTTTTTTCATTGGTTATTGAATCAAAATTATTTACTTCTGATTCTTTTTCTTCAACAAATCTTAAAAATTCTTTAAATATATTGTTATTTATATTGTCAGAGTGTTTTACATCATTACTAAAAATTGATTTAACAACAATCATTTTAGTTCTTGCTCTAGTAATTGCAACATTTAAACGATTTATGCCACCTTGTTGTGATAGTGGCCCAAAAAAATTTCTTAATTTACCATTCTTATCTTTTGCATATGAAATGGATATAATAACAATATCTGCTTCATCTCCTTGAACATTTTCTAGAGATCTTATTTTTATTTTCTCATTCATTAACTTATCAAAAATTTTAGTTCCTATAAATTCATCAAATATTTTTGATTCTAGTAAATTTGCTTGTTGTTGATTAAATGTAACAATCAAAATAGAATCATTAACAAATCTTGGATCATTTATTAATTCAATAACTTTATCTGCTTCTTCATTATTACGGTGATGTATTCACAATCCTTCTATTTGATAAAGTTCAATAGGCTTCTTGATTGCAACATTTTTATTACAATATTCTAATTGATTATCATAAACATATTTATTACTAAATTCAATTAATTCTGCAGCATCAGATCGATAATGATTTTTTAGATGAAATTTAGCTCACATACTAACATTTGCTTGTTCAAATAAACTTATACCAGAGTTGACGCTTGTCATTTCTTCTTGATCAATTTCTTCATCATATTTTTTCATAAAAAATGAGGTTGGTTGCAATTGTTTGTCATCGCCTGCTACAATATTAATCTTGCAACGATATACTAAAGGATATGCCTTTTCTAAAAACATTTGACTTGCTTCATCGTATATTCCATAATCAAAAATATTCTTTTTACATGGGGTCAAAATACAAGTTTGTATCGGACTTAAAATTCATATCGGAAAAATTAATCTTAAAGTTTCATAGTTTTCTTTTATTAAAACATTAATATTAGGTCTTCTTTTTAAATGAGCATATGAAATAATACTATTTACATCATGCATAATTTTTTCATTTTTAAGAAGTTTATTTTTTAATTTATATAAATACATTATTCTAATTATTTCTGCATTATTTAATGCTATTTTTTCTTGCAATGATTTAAATTCTTGTAATTTTTCATTTAAATAATTTGTTTGCTTAGAAAATGAAACTTTTGAATTCGATAATATTAAGTAAAAAATTAAATGATTATGGTAATCATTAGAATTTTTAATTTCATTAGGAATATTAATTAAATAATTAAAATACTTAAAATTAAATTCATCAATATTTAAATTAACTAGTTCTTCAAAAAATTTAATTGTTGCAGCTTCATTTTTTACTTGTGATTTAATCAATGGAGCTTTTTTATAATTATCTTTTTGCTTTATAAAATTTTTAAGTAATCATGATTGATAGTTATTAGAATTAAAGTATTCTAAAAAATCTATTAATTCCTTTCTTGTACATCTAAAATTATATTTTTCTAACATATTTAATATATCTTTTTTATCTGAAATAAATCTATTCATAATTTTTAAATCATCATAAAAATTTCATAACTTTGATGCATCTGAATATATTTTAAAAATTTCATGATATCAATCAAATACTGTTTTGTTTATTTCATTATCTTCAATTGCATATGACATACTAAGTTCATTGCTAAATGAATATTTATCTCTTAATTTTTTTTCTATATTAAATACTTGTTTGAATGAATCAAGTAATTCATTATATGAATTATTTAATAACTTTTTATTTTTTAATAAAATTGATTCATCAAAACTAATATTATTTTTTAAAATCTTCTCTAAATTTAATAATGTATTGTAAAACTTGTCTTTGTGTTCAGGTTTAAATGCAAATAATGCAATATCACTAATACAAGATAATCTTTTTTCTAATACATCAAGTGCTGCCATTTTTTCAGAAACCATTAAAACACTTTTTTCAGAACAAATAATATTTGCAATGAGTGAAGCAATAGTTTCTGATTTACCTGTTCCAGGAGGACCATAAATTAATGTATTTCTTTCAAGTGAAGATCTAACAGCTATTTTTTGATATAAGTTTAATGATCTATTAATTGATAATATATCTTGATTAGATAAGACTTCTTTTTCTATTTTTTTATAATCAATTAATTTTTTATTAATTTCAAAAGGTTCATCTCTTCTTTTTTCTATTGTTTCAATGTCACTTTTAATAACCCCACCTAATGGTTCAATTAAAGTAAGCACTGTACTATTGTTAAATACTAAGTGTTCATTAGAAGCGTTTTTAAATTCTTTTGTCTCTAAATCAAAATCAATAGTTAATATTTTTGAAAGATATTGAGCTATTTTATGAATATTATTTATACTATCAACCTTCTTAGAATCAATTTTTAAATTATAATTGTAATTCAAATAAAATAATGCTTTTTCATTTACTGTAATATCATCATTATTTTTAAGTAAGTAAACATCTCCATTTTCAATTAAAATATCAATTTCTCAAAGTAATAATGGCATATTAATTTGAGAATTATTAATATCAATTCCTGAAATAAATCCCGATGCTATATATAATGGATAAATATTTTCTTCTCTTTCTATAGCTCGTGCTCTATTTTTAAACTTTTGAAATAGCTTGGATGTAGTAATTGTTTTTTTGAAAATTTCATTAATTGCCTTTGTTTTATTTTCTTGAAAATTTTTATCTAATTCTTTTTGTGTTGTTATTGATATATCAATGTTGTTAATTAAACAATAATTAATAAAATCTTCACTATTTTTAAATGAATTTAAGTCATTTTTAATGTTTTGGAAATCTGAATTATTTATTTTTATTTTATCTTTTTTTGATCATAAAAATTTATGCAGATCTTTTTTATCAACAAAAGAATAAAGATCAATAAGTAGTGATGATCTTTTTTTAGTATTTATACATGGATCTTGATTAGTAATAGTTAATAATCTTTCTTGTAATTTTTTTGTTGACATATACTTATATTATATTTAGATATTAACAATATGACAACTCATTTATATAAAAAGAAAAAAAATTTATGATTTGCAACTAATTTGTGTAAATCTATTAAGGATAATTACTAAAAAAGAAATTAATAATGATTTAAAAGAAATTCTTTATTGATAATTTTTAGAATTTAAAACATTGTAACATCTAGTACAAATTTCATTATTGGCCATATCTTTTTTATTATAATGATTTCAACATCTTAAACACTTATCATAATTATTGTTTAGAACCTGAATATTATCGTTATCTGTATAGATTACTTCTGCCACATTTAGCCATTTTGCTAATTGTTGTTCTTTTATTCCAATTTCTTTTCTAACAAAAACAGTTGCTTCATTATTTTTTTTGATGATTTGTTCTTGTCTTGCCTTTTCTAAAGCTTGATATACTTTATCTTTTAGATTAAAAAAATCATCAAATAGTTTATTTTGTTCATTATTTAATTCATCTAATTCGTTTAATTCAGGTCATGATTCAAGAGCAATTGATTCTTTTTTATTATCTTTATTGAATAATTGATATAATTCTTCGCAAGTATGAGGAAGTATAGGATAAAGAACAACTATAATTGATTTTAAAATTACATATAATGTACTTTGAATTTGCTTTCTTACTATGCTATTCTTTGACTCACAATATAATGCATCTTTAATAATATCAAAATATCATTGACTTAAATCATTTGTAAAATTCATTAACAATTTTGTTACATCAATAAATGAATATTCTTCATATGCTTTATCGATTTGTTTAATAACTTTTTTAAGTTGCGATAAAATATAATAATCTTCTAATCTAAGCTCATAAGTAAAATCTTGATCATAATTGAAATCATGAAGATTTGAAATAGTATATCTTAAAAGTGTATTTCTTATTTTTTTGTAGTTTTCACTTACTTGCTTTAAAATATTTTGACCAAATCTTAAATCAATATTATATTCACTACTTGCCACTCATAATCTTAATATATCTGCACCCTGTTCCTCGCAAACCTTCATCGGATCAATTGTGTTACCTTTCGATTTTGACATTTTTAGTCCTTGTTCATCTAAAACAAATCCATGTTGTAATAAAAATTTATATGGAACATGACCATTTTGAATTGTTCCATTAATAGCTGATGAATTAAATCAACCTCTAAATTGATCACTACCCTCTAAATATAAATCAGCAGGATAATTTAATTGGTTTTCAAATAAAACATTAAATGAGGAACCTGAATCAAATCAAACATCAATGATATCTTTTTCTTTATAATATGTTTTAGTTTTATCCATTCAATCTGGTATGAAATAAGAAGCATCTTTTTCAAATCAAATATCAACACCATCTCTATCTATGACAGATAAAATATGATCAATAAGTTTAAGATCATAAATAGGATTTTTATCTTGATCAAAAATAATAGGAATAGGAACACCTCACACTCTTTGACGGCTTATACATCATTCATATCTATTTTCAATCATTTCAATAATTCTATTAATGGTTTTTGCATTCAATGAACTTACGTCATTTTTTAAGGAATTATTTATTTGTTCTTTAATTTTTGATATATTAACAAATCATTGTTTTGTTGCACGATAAATAATTGGTTTATGAGTTCTTCAATCATGAGCAACACTATGAACAATTTCACTAGCTTTTAGTAAAGAGTTTGATTGCATTAATCGATTTAAAATAATATCATTAGCATTAATATAAAATACACCTTCTAATTCTGAATCATTAATTTCTTTAGTAAATTTCCCAAAATCATCTATAGGACAATAAACATTAATACCATATTTCTTACATGCATAATAGTCATCTTGTCCAAAACCAGGAGCATTATGAACTAAACCAGTACCACCTTCATTAGATACATATTCTGCCAAAATAACAGGACTAATTCTATCAATTCATGGATGTTTATATTTTAAGTTTTCAAGTTCAGTACCTTTTACAATTTTATTTATTTTATAATCTTTTCATCCAAGTTCTTTAGCTACACTATCTAATAAATTAGATGAAATAATATAAGTATTATTATTGACAAAAACAAAAGCATAATCAATATTAGGATTAACTGCAATAGCTAGATTACTTGGGATAGTTCATGGAGTTGTAGTTCATATTACTAATGATGCATCAACATCAACTAACTTAAATGCAACATATATAGAGGGGCTTGTAGAATTAGCATATTCAATTTCAGCCTCTGCTAAAGCGCATCTAGTACTTCAAGATCAATACACAGGTTTAAAATCTTGAAAAACAAGATTTTTTTCAACCATTGTTTTAAATAATTTTAGTTCATTCATTACAAAATTATGTTCTAGTGTTAAATATGTTTTAGCAAAATCAGTAGCAACTCCCAATCTTCTAAATTGTGATTTTTGTTTTTCAACTTGAGATAAAGCATATTCTCTACATTTATGTCTTTTTTCATTTGGAGACATATTTGATGATTCAAAATCCTTATCAATTTTAGAAATTGCATTTTCTATTGGCAATCCATGTGTATCTCAACCAGCTATGAAATTTGTATAATACCCTTTTGAAGTTTTATATCTAATAATGAAATCTTTTAATATTTTATTTAATGCATGACCAACATGAAGATTTCCATTAGCATATGGTGGACCATCATGTAAAGTAAATTTTTTGTTACCGTTATTTTTAGATAACATTTTTTGATATATAGAATTATTCAATCAAAAATCTTGAATTTTTGGTTCTTTTTGATTTAAGTTTGCTCTCATTTCAAATTCAGTTTGGGGCATTAATAAACTATCTTTATAATTATTACTCATATAAACCTCTAAATGTACTTATTCTTTATCATATTATAAGAAAAAATTATATAACAAATCAATAATATTAATGTTTCTAAAACAAAGAAAAAGATGATTGCGATCCCACTTGATGCAAATTTATAGATAATTACAGCATTTTCAATTTTAAAATCAAAAATATAGTTTAGACTTTTAAAACCATCAGTATTAATTAAATATGAATTATTTGCAATACTTGGAGCATTAAAACAAACTATTGATATTAAAATAAAAAGTAATGTGTATCAAATGATTTGCAATGAAGCCACTTTATCGAATCTTTGAGAATTGAATTTAAAGCGCGTGGCAATCAATAAAAATATAACAATACTTGACACATAAAAAATTACACTAAATATATATATCACTAAAGCAATTCATTGTATATGAAATGATGGCAATATACTAGATGTTATTTGATATGATTCATATGTGCCTATAGTTAAAAATCCACCTTTAATAGGTTGTTCTGGAATAATGAAAGATAATATACCAATAGATAGAAAAGTTGCTAAGCAAAAAAAAGTTAGTAGATAATATGTTATTTTCAAAACTCTTAAAACAATAATTTGATTAACCTTAACCATATTTTAAATATCTAATTCACCAATAATTTTATCCAACTCTTCATCTGGCAAATCAACAGACACATTATTATTATTTGATTTTTTCTTTTCGTCAATTTTATTTAAGAATTTACTATTTTTAAATAATTTTCTTTCTTTTACATTTTTACTTGTTTGTTGTTTTTTATCAAAATTTATATTAACATGTGCTTCATGTATTTCACTATTAATATCATAACTTACTCATGTATCATTTTTAACTATGAAGTAATTATGATTGCCATCATGATACATTCATTGTCCTTGATTGTTTAAAAATGCTTTATTTGGTTCGTGTGATTCAATTTCTTGTTTTGTAATAATATTAGTTCTTGAGTTATCAATTTTTTCTGATCCAAATAATTGTTCTCTATCAGATTGAGCAGCACCTTCTTGTCTAAGTTGTTTTTTATATTTTCTAAATGATGGTTTATCATTAATTTCTTTAACTTTTTTAAAAAATGATAATTTCATAGTTGATGCCTTTAAAAAAATTCATTTTCTTGCTGCATTTCAATCATCTTTAATACCTGTGTTCAATTTAATATCAATTTTAATAGTTAGAGCAAATAAAATTATAGGCAATAAAATACAAGCTACAAAAGCAAAAATAGAAATAAGACAAACAAAAGCAATACCTACAGCATTTAAGTTAGAAGGGCGATACAAATAAACATTATGAGAAAAAAAGTAATTTTCAACTTCAGTTGTTGGAATACTAAAAACACCATTAATATAATCTGTTTGATAATTAGCAAGAAGATCTGAGTTTGGAACACTTAAATTAAACAACTCATAAAGCTGTCTAATATATGATTCTTGTTCTGATCCAGTACTATTTTCTATTAAATTTTTTAAGTTAGCTACTTGTTGTCCATTTATTAATTGACTATTAAAGGATGGAGGAATAATTAGTGAAATAAACAATAGTAAAAAAGATAGTATTAATAAAACATAACACGATATAGAAATAATTTTAGTGATCTTTGACTTTTTATATATCAATGTGTTTTTCTTAATAGAATAAACAAAATAAAATATAGTTAATAAAAAAGATAATACAAAAATAACTATAAAAGCAATAGCCTTATTTGTTAATGAAAAAGTATAGCCAGAGCCATTTGGCTTTGCTAGATAAAAATTATTAACAGGAGTTCAAAAAGATGTATCAGTTGGCGAGCCTACAAAAAAGGGTTCGAAACTTATTACACATCCTAAAATAAAACTAACTAAAAGTAATAAACATAAAAAAATTTTAATTAAAAAAAATCAATTAAGCTTTAAATAGTTCTTAATGAAATTCTTTTTTTGATTAAAATTTTCAACTGCATAATGATATTGATTAATAAATAATTTTTGAACTAATCTGTTTTGTTTACGTTTTATTTTCACTTCATTTAGAGAAGTAAAATCACTGGTAGTTGAAGTACTACTAGATGCAGCGTCATTTATTCCTTTATTAATCTTATTTCTTCTAAAAAGCATTGTTTTCTCTATTTTTCAATTAAAGAATCGTCCATACAATCAGGTTTTTCAATCCCCATCAAATCTAATATTGTGGGTGTTATGTTAACTAAGCTTCCTTCTTCTTTTTTTAATTTTAATGTATTGTCAACAATAATTAAAGGAACTTTGTTGATTGTGTGACTTGTTACAATTATACCATTTTTATCGATCATTTCATCAGAGTTTCCATGATCAGCGGTTATAATCATTGTGTATTCATTATTTGTTGAAAACTCATTATAAAGTCTTGTCAATTCATTATCTATAGCACTAATAGCTTTTTTAGCAGCATCCATAATACCAGTATGACCAACCATATCAGAATTTGCATAATTAACAACTATTAAGTCATATTTTTTGTAATTTTCAAGAATATAATCAGTAATCTCTGAAGCACTCATCTCTGGTTTTAAATCATATGTTGCTACTGAAGGACTTGGTATTAATTTACATTTCATGCCTTGCATTTCTTCTTTATGCATACTATCTAAAAAATATGTAACATGGGCATATTTTTCTGTTTCAGCTATTCTTAATTGTTTTAAATTATTTTTAGATACAATTTCACCAAGGTACACTTTATTTTCTGGTTGTATAAAAGCAATATTATTCATTCCTTTCATTTTATAATCCATAAAACCAACTATATGAACATTAAATGTTTTTTTACAAACATATTCATAGTCATTAATATTTTTTGTAAATAAGTGAATCAATTGTCTAATTCTATCACTTCTAAAATTAAAAAAGATTAAACTATCACCTTCTTTAATTTTTGTTTGTTCAGTGTTAAATGATTTAGGTTTGATAAATTCATCAGTCTCATTGTTGCTATAACAATTTTCGATATACTTAATTGGGTCTGTATTTTCTCCAATTGATAGTAAACAATCAAGAGTTTGTTCAGTTCTATCTCAATTAGAATTTCTATCCATTGCATAATATCTACCTGCAATGATTCCAAGTTTTGCTTTGTTTTTATCTAAAAAGTCATTTTTGATATTTATAAAATCTTCAAGAAATTGTTTTTCTTTTGTATCTCTCCCATCACAAAAAAGATCAATAACCGGAATTACATCATACTTATTACATAATTCAATGGCTTTATATAGATGTCCTAAACTAGCATGAACATCACCATTACTTGCTAATCCTAATAAATGAACATTTGTATGTCTTTCTTTTGCTAATTTAATCGCTTTAATTAGTTCAATATTTTCCATAAATTCATTTGTTTTAATAGCATTATTAATAAGTCCTAAACCAGTATGAAAAATTCTTCCTGCTCCTATTGTTAAATGACCAACTTCTGAATTACCAGGTTGATTCTTTGGTAAACCTACAAATTCTTCACTTGCATTTATTTTAATAGAAGGATATTTTTCTTCTAGCATTTTAAATGTTTTTGGATTTGCTAAATAAATAGCGTTAGTATTATCTTCTCTACCATATCCAAATCCATCTAAAATAACTAGTATGATTTTCTTCTTCTCATTAATTGATTTTTGATTATTCTTTGTCATCCATGAACCTTTCTAACAATATCTATGATTTGATCTTCAGTTAAATTACCCTGTTCAATCATAAACCCATCTATATTGTTTGTAACACAAAAAGATAAAATATTTTCAGGTGTTATTGGAGCACTTACTAAAACTGGACATTGAAAATTAAATGCTGAATGCATAAAACTTCTAATTACCTTTATAATTTCATCGATATGTTGATTTGATACTGTTACATTATTATCTAAAAATGATGGTTTATAAATTATAACCAAATTCTCTAAATACAAATTACTTAAAGGTAATAAATCATTGTTTAATTTTTCTAAGATCCTTTTCCCACTTTCATTCTTCAAATAATGAATTCCATTTTCACTTAAAGTATAAAAAACTTTCTTATTTTGTTGAATAACAGAAGTAATAATACTATGTGGGGTGTATTTGCTTTTAGTATCTGGATTATAATAATGATCTCTTGAAGAAATAATCATACCTTCAGTTTTATTTTTGAATAAAATATTGTTATTAATTGTAGGGAAAGTATCTTTTTTTAATTGTGGGATATCTTGGCAAATAAGATGACTATTGCTTTGTGAAAAGTCACTTTTATTAATAGATTCCAAATGTTCATTTGAAAATGAATTATAAATTGAAAGATCCTGAAATAAATATGAAACAAAATTAATACTATCAATAATAGTTTTTGTTTTTTTAATATCTTCATTTCAATTAATCAATACAATCTTATTCATTATTTAGATAATTTCCCTTTAATATTCTTTACTAAATTATTTGTAAATTCCTGAACTTGATCAAAATTATAATATACCTTTTTACTTTCAATAACTAGATTTATATAAATTTTAAATTTTGGTTCTGTTCCTGAAATTCTAAATTTAATTCATGATCCATTTCCTAAATCTCATTCAATACAACCACCAGCTTCATTTCAAAATACATGTTTGATTGTTAATCCAGAAATTTTTGTTCCTTCTTTAATTGTTAATACTTTTTTTTCTAATTGCTTAGCTTTAGCTTTTCAATTATTACCTGGTATTTTTAAAGAAACTGTTCTTCCATATCATTTGTTATATTTTTGATATATTCTATTTTCTAAAATATCAATTAAATCTAATTTTCTTTCTTTGTAGTATTTATACATTTCAATAAATAATGCTGCAGCGGCAAATGAATCTTTTTCTCTAGTTGCTAAAGAAATATTCATACCTATTGCTTCTTCAAATGATAAAACATATTCAGCCTTTTCAGAATCAATATGTTCCATAGCTTGAGCAATATTTTTAAATCCTGTACCTGTTCTTAATATTAAAGCATTATGTGTTGTTGCAATTTCATTGATTAATGATGTTGAAACGTATGTTGAAATAATTACTGGAACCTTATTTTCAAAATCTTTATTTGTTAAAAAATAATAGGTTGCTAAAATTCCAGCTTCATTACCAGATAAATATCTTCACTTTCCCTTGTGTTTAATAGCAACTGCCATACGGTCACCATCAGGATCAAATCCAATTGCAATATCAGAATGAATCTTATTTGCTAATTCAATAGCTAATTCAAATGATTCTGGATCTTCAGGATTCATATTTTTTGAATTCTCAAAATTTTCATCTTCATAACATTGTTCCTCAACTAATACAGCATTATGTCCTAAAGAATTTAAGAAAGATTCAATATATAGTGAAGCTGCACCATGGTGTGTAGTAATTACAATTGGGTCATTAGTTTTTTTGTACTCAGTAATAAATATAGATTTTTTTATGCTTTCGTAATATTTAGACAATCATTTACTACTTAAATAGTTTATTAAATCTACTCTAGGTATATATGATCTTGTAAGATTAGCTGATCATTCAGGTAAATATGATGAAATCAAATTTGCTTCTTTATCATTAACCTGTGCCCCTAAGGAATTATATGCTTTAAAACCTAAATACTCTTTTGGATTATGACTAGCTGTAATATTAATAGCACCATCAAATTTAAAATGTCTAACAACATATGATACCATTGGAGTTGTAATAACATCGTTATACTCGTTTAAATAAACTTCTATATTGAATGAACTTAAAACTTCAGCTACTAAAATTGACATCTCTCTAGCAAATTTTCTATTATCATGTCCTATAAAAACCTTATATCTTTTGTTTTTTTTCTGACTTATATCATCATTAGATAAAATAAATTTTGCATATCCAACAGCTAATTGTTGAAAAGTGAATTTATTCAAAAATAATGGTCCTGGTCCAAAAATTGCCCTGTAACCTGCTGTTCCAAATTTAATTTGAGTATCTTGAAATGACATTTCAATCTCATCCCTAGTCATTTCTCTCATTCATTCTTTCATACATTCTGGTACATCTGGTGATTTTAATCAATAATTGTAAATTAAATTTTCTTTATTACTCATAATTACTCCTTACTAAAAAAATTCTTATTAAATCCACTTGGTATTAAAGAACTTATATTTGTTTTTATATATTGCCCATCTATTCTCCATAAATATATCTCACAGTTATCATCAATAAACTCATTCATAACTTGTCTACAAGCACCACATGGCACGCCTATAATGTTGTTACTTTCACCAGCAAGAATATGAATCTGTTTAAATTTCTTTGAACCATCTACAATTGCATTTCCAATTGCAACCCTTTCAGCACACATTGTAAGACCATAAGAGGAGTTTTCAATATTCACCCCATAATAGTGATTACCCTTATCATCAATAATGATACATGATACTGGATAATTAGAATAAATAGCATAAGTTTTTTTATGAAGCTGTTTTAATTCTTTAAAAATTGTTTTTGTCATATCATTTAATATTTCTAACTAAAACTTCTTCATCTTCACCAAAATCAAAACGATTTTTTATACTTGCATCAGAAGTAGTATATTTTGACTTTGATTCAAAAGGTTTTTTGTGTGTTCAAAATGTTTTGACTTCATTTTGATTATACTTATTTTTTTTGCCACTATTATTCATGTAAATATTATACATTATGATTATGTATAATAATAATATATCTTATAATTTTATGAAAAAATCAAAATATATTGGGAAATATGACTTTATAAATTATTTTACTAAACAACCCGCATTGTGGTTTTTTTCTAATCAAGAAATACAAGCAACTATTAAAACACAAATAAAAGAAATTGAAATTGAAACTGAAGAAGATAATGATGGAGAATATGATTTTGATTCTTATGAATATTATAAAGAAGTAAAGGAAGAACTTGGAGATGTTGATAAAGATGATCCTAAAATAATTGAAGGGATCATAATAGATGAAAAATCAAGATTATTTATTTGTTCAAAATTTAAACATATAGAAAAAATATATGATCTTGAAAATGGTGATTACAAATTCAAAAAACAAGAAGAAATTGCAGAGATTACAAAAAAATTAATTTTAGATAATGAAAATATTATATTATTTCAACCTGTATTTATTTCAAATGTATTAATAACAAAACCTGATGCAATAGTAAAACAAGGTGATGAAATTCTTTTAGTTGAAACAAAAAATACAAGTACAGCAAAGAGACATCATTATCTAGATATTTTTTTTCAATCAAAAGTTTTAAATGGAATTGATTATCTTGAAGATTTTTATTTTGACTATAATCTTTGTTTAATTAAATATTGCTATGCTAATAAAAAAGAGGTTCCATTTGATTTAACACCATCTTTCAATATTGTTAGATCACCAACAACAAAATCAGATGATTTAAATATTAAATCTCTTATCAAAAAAGGTATGGGAATAGAGAAAAAAACTAAGGACTTTATCGACTTTGTTGAATGTCCAATAATTATTAAAAATTTATGTGAACAAAATTACATTGATTTAGAAACAAGAATGGAATTATCCGTTAAGAAGCAAACAGTTGAAGAAGCAAAAAAGCAAATTATTAATGTCGATGTTAAATTTAATTCAATTATCAAAGAGTTAATAGATCATAAAAACAAAATGCTAGAAAAAGAAATTGATATGATTGATGAAATTAATCCACATCCCAATGAAAAAAGTTATTGAAAATTATCTAATTTATTTCCAGAACTAAAACAATTATTTTTAATGAAGGGTTATAACCTTTTTAAATACTCAGGAAATATTGTAAAACAAGACCAACAATCTTTATCAACAATCAAAAAAAATGATGATTTACAAAAATATTTTAAAAGTGATGAAAAGTACAGAATGTTCATATTATCTAATCAAGATGTATTGATCAATGAAGGCTCAATAAGCTTATTAATTTCAAATTTAAAAAACAAGAAAGTTTATTTTGATTTTGAAACTCTAAATTCATCAATTAGAGTTATTGATAATTCTTTGCCCTTTATGCAAATAATTACTCAATGTTCAATTATTGTTGATCATAATGATGGTACAGATGGGAAAGATCTAAAATGTAATAATATACTTTTAGATCCAAAAGAAATAACTATTAATGATTTTAAAAATATTGTAGATTCATTATACATGGGAAATGACTTTTCATATATTGTTTATAATAAATCATTTGAAAGGTCAAGATTGAAAGAATTAAAAAAATTTATTAATGAAAATGAGTATAGTGAAAAAATTGATTGTATTATTAATAATTTACATGATTTAGCTGACTATTTTAATGTTAATAATAAAAAAATAAGTCCTCCAATTGTTATTAGAGAACTAGGTGGATATTATTCTATTAAAAAAGTTTTACCATTCATATGTAAAACAAGAAATGATTTATATCAAAAAAGTGGATCAATTGACTACCATGATATTGAAAAAATACAAAATGGGTTAATTTGTCAAACAGAAACGACAAAAAGGTTTTATGACATTATCGATGATAAAGAGTGAGAAAAATTATCCATTAACTTAAAAAAATACTGTGAGAACGATGTTAGGGCAATGATCGCTGTTGAATATTATATTAAATCTCTTATAGCTTAAGTTGTTTGGTGTGTTTTACAAATCTTTGTTCAAGCTCATTTCTAATTTTTCCTGGAACTTTATGGCAGTGTCTACATCTAGCTGCATATGATTCGGTATTTCCAACTAGTATTAATGGATCATTATAATGAGCTGGTTTATTATTAATTAATCTTTGTGTTCTAGTTGCTGGAGCTCCGCATTCTGTACATATCGCAGTTAATTTATTAACAATATCAGCTTTGGTAAGTAATTTAGGAATTGGTCCAAATGGTTCTCCTCTAAAATCCCTATCAAGTCCTGCCACTATAACAACATATCCATTATCTGCTAAAATATCGGCAACATCAACTAAATCATTTGAAAAAAATTGAGCTTCATCAATAGCTATGACATTAAAAATCTTATTTTGATTCATGATAAATTCAAGTATCTCATATGGTTCATTAATTTCATGAGCATCATTAATTAAACCATTTCTACTTTTAATAGCTTTATCACTTCTTTTATCAGTTGTTGGTTTAAAAACAACATATTCAATATCAGCATATTGCATCTTATGAAGTGTTCTAATTAATTCATCAGATTTACCCGCAAACATAGGGCCACAAATAACTTCTATTCATCCTTTTGGTAATGTTAACGCTCTAAATTTAGCCATATATTATCCCCTTAAACATTAAATTTAAAATTACATATATCACCATCTTGAACTATATAAGTTTTTCCCTCAAGATTTAATTTACCTGCTTCTTTAATTGCATTTTCATTTTTATATTCAATATAATCATTATACTTTATCACTTCTACTTTGATAAATCCCCGTTCAAAATCAGAATGAATTTCTCCAGCACATTGAGGAGCTGTTGAACCATTTTTAAAAATTCATGATCTTACTTCTTTTTTACCAACAGTAAAAAAAGTACTAAGACCCAACAATTTGAAAGCAGCTGATGTTAGTTTATGTAATCCTGGCTCAGTTATATTAAGCATATTAATATAATCAGCTTGTTCTTCCTTTGATAATCTTGATATCTCATATTCAATTTTTGCACTAATTGGAATAACATTTATATTTTTTTCTTTAGCATAATTAACTAATGCACTATAATGTTTATTATTTTCAGGATTGGATAGTTCATTTTCTGATATGTTTGCAACAAATAAAAATGGTTTTAGAGTTATTAAATTAAAGTGTTTAATTACCATTAACTCTTCATGTGATAAATTAGCTTCTATTGCCATTTTATCATTACTTAAACAATCAAAAATTTTATTTAAAACTTCGAATTCCTCTTTAATTTTTTTATCATTAGTAGATTGAGCAGTTTTTCTGATTTTATTCATTCTGTTTTCAATGATTTCTAAATCAGATATAATTAATTCCAAATTGATTGTGTTAATATCATCAATAGGATCTATCTTATTATGAACATGGGTAATATTATTATCTTCAAAACATCTAACAACATGCACTATAGCATTAACTTCTCTAATATTTTGTAAAAATTTATTTCCTAAACCTTCACCTTTGCTAGCACCTTTAACTAATCCAGCAATATCAACAAATTTAACAGTTGAATAAACAACTTTTTCTGGATTAACTAAATTTGCTAAAGTTTCTAATCTCTTATCATATAAATTAACAATACCTACATTTGGTTCTATTGTTGCAAATGGATAATTTGCAGCTTCAGCTTGTGAATTTGTGATAGCATTAAATAATGTTGATTTTCCAACATTTGGTAAACCTATAATTCCTGTTGATAAATTCATATACTATTTAGCAGTTCCTAATGAACCAAATAATTTAAATTTTTCAATACATGTTTTTTTAATTGCTTCAGCACCTGGAGCTAACAATTTTCTTGGGTCATAACCTTTTTTATTAGTATTAAGGTCTTTATCTGCTTTAATGTAATTTCTTGTTGCAGCTGCAAAAGAGATTTGACATTCAGTATTAACATTTATTTTGGTAATTCCTAATGCAATGGATCTTCTAATTTGATCATTTGGAATCCCTGTTCCACCATGTAAAACTAATGGAATAGCATTTGTTCCTGAATTAACTTCAGCTAATAATTCAAAGTTTAAAGATTTTCAATTTTTTGGATATAAACCATGTATTGATCCAACAGAAGCGGCTAATGCATCAATTGGTAATCTACTCATTGCAATACATTCATTTAAATTTGCATTTTCTCCCATTGATACAACTCCATCTTCTTCTCCGCCAACTCCACCAACTTCAACTTCAACAGAAGCCTTATACTTTTTTGCTAGTTTAGTTATTGAAAAAGATTCTGCCATATTAACATCAAATGGTTTAGAACTTCCATCATACATTACAGAACTAAATCCTGCTTCTAATGCAGCTTTACAACCATCAAATGAACCATGATCTAAATGTAAAACAACTGGTACAGTTATATTTTTATTTACCATTACATTTGCCACCATATCATGTACATTTTTAAATCCACACATATATTTAGCAGCACCTTCTGAAACTCCTAAAATAACTGGAGTAGCTGTTTCCTGAGCTGCATCTAAAACAGCTTTAATTCATTCTAAATTATTAATATTAATTTGTGCTATTGCATAATTATGTAATTTTGCTTCTGGTAAAACATCTTTCAAAGTACTAAATAATTTATTTTTCATAATTCACCTACTTATTCCTCTATATCATCATATTCAACATCATCATCCAATAAGTCATCTTCATCTATTGAAGAATTTTCAAGCTCTTCTAAATCCATAGCAGTTGTATCAGAATTTCTACCTTTATGTTTTAATTCACTTTTTTCATATTCAGACATAAATTCTTGATAATTATCTTCTGCAATTGTAAACTCTTCTGTTTGATAAATTGGTTCAGACATTTTTTCAACTTCTGAAAATGTATGAAATTCTTTTAATGTTCATTCATTTCCATTTATTTTGATAAAATTCGGATCTTGAAGTAATAAGATGTAAAAGTCAGAAATTTGTTCTTCATCATTAACATCCTTGATTTTTACTTGACTTGCTGTTTTCTTTCATAAATCATTAAAAGCTACTGCTTTATTTTTTTTATGATTTTTTCTGATAACATCTTTTGCGATTTCTAACAAGTTTGTCATATTACTCCTTTATACGATGTTGATATACAAGTATATTATATATAAAATTGATTAAAAAATAGGTAATTTTATAAATTTTTATACATTTGTTTTAGCACCTCTCCCACTTTATAATTTTCTGGTAATTCAATAATACCAGACTCATTAAATCCAGTTAAATTTAACTCTTTTTGGCTACATAGCATCCCAATTGAATCATAACCTTTAAGTTTTGTTGGTCTAATTAATAAGCCTGATGGCATTAATACCCCATTTGTTGCAACAACAACTTTAATATCTTTTCTGGCATTATTTGCTCCACAAACTATATCTAAAATTTCGCTACCAATATCAACTTTACATTTTGTTAAATGAGTATCTTCTATTTTCTCAGCATTAATAATCTGACCTACAACAAAACCTTTAGTTGACATTTTAAATGACAAACCTGATTGTTCTTCAATGTATTTAATAATTTCATTTGTTGGAAACAATCTTCCTTCTGCGATGTTTGTGTTTTTTCATTTAATATTAAATCCTAATAGATTGTTATTATCGTCAACAAAAAGTGAATTATTATTTTTATTGATTAACTTAATATTACTATCAAATACTGGTGCAACTAAATTATTATCAAGTGTTTTTTTAGAGTAAAAAATGTTCATAAATACTACTTATCTTATTATATAGTATATAATAATGTATATGAACAATAAGAAAAAATTTTGTTTTTTAATAGATACATCAAGTGATCAAGATGCAATAAATATCCATAGTGATACTTTTGTAATCCCTTTTGGAATTATAATAAATGATGGAAAAGAAGAAAAAGTATATGATGATTGATATCAAATAGATAGAGATAGTGTGATTGAAGCTCTTGATAAAGGATATGATGTAAAAACAAGCCAACCATCATATGGTAAGTGTTATAATGAAGTTGAGAATCTATTAAAAGAATTTGAAAAAGTAATTATATTCACAATAACTAAAGAATTTAGTGGAACTTATCAAAGTTATTTAAATATCAAAAAAGCATTAGAAACAAAATATGGTAAAGATAGAATCCTTGTGGTTGATTCTAAAAGTTTAGGATATATGCAAAATGAATGTATGAAATTAGTCAAAAAATTAATTGATAGCAATAAAACATTTGGAGATATTGAAAAAACAGTAAAAAAATATATAAATTCATATTGTGGATTCACTTGTATCAGGTGGTAGATTAAAAGGTTTAAAAGCTATTTTAGTTAAAGCTTTAAATCTAAAACTAATTATTAAATATCAAGATGGAAAATTAGATTATCAAGATAAAGCAACAAAATTAGCAGGAGCTATTGATAAGGGTTTTAGTATTCTTGAAAAAGAACTAAATACTAAAAAAAATAAAATTAAAAAGGTTTGTATTTTTATAGATTTACCTCCTTCTAATGAATTAAATGATATTATAAACTACACAAAACTCAAATTTAACATGTTTGAAAATGTTGAATTTATTACTGACAGAAAATTACCTACTGCAATTATTGCACACTTAGGTAGTCAGTCATTTACGGTAATTGCATATACAGATTTTGAAGGAGAGTAAGATGAAGAAATATTGCTTTCTACTTGATACGTCTAGTGATTCTGATGGATTAAATATACATGAAGATTCCTACGTTATACCTTTTGGGGTAATAATTGGTTCTAATGGGCAAGATAAATTGTATGACGATTGATATGGTATTAGTAGAGAAGAAATTTTAGATGCACTGGATAAAGGTTATGATGTTAAAACAAGTCAAGCTCCATTTGGAATAATGTATGAAAAAGTTGAACAACTATTAAAGGAATATGAAAAAGTAGTTATTTTCACAATTACTAAAGAATTTAGTGGAACTTATCAAACATATTTAAATATTAAAAAACAAATTGAAGATTCAACTGGAGATAAAGAAAGAATATTAGTTGTTGACTCAAGAGGACTTGGTTACATGCAAAACATGGCAATTGAAACTGTTAAAAAAGGTATGGATATGAATAAGTCTTTTGCTGAAATTGAAAAAGCAGTAAAAAATTTAATAAGTTCGTATTGTGGATTCACTTGTATCACTAATGCAACCCAATTGGTTAAAGGTGGTAGATTAAAAGGTTTAAAAGCTATTTTAGTTAAAGCTTTAAATCTAAAA
>CASESV010000008.1 GCA_949290735.1 uncultured Mycoplasmataceae bacterium | reverse complement strand
AACATATTATATATCTTTAGGATATAATAAGGCAAGGAAGAAAATGCACAATATTTTCACATTTTTAAATTTAGGCTCATTTTCGCTGCAAATTATCAATAATATATAAAATTTTTATATAAATATGTAAATATTAATATTTAGTTTTATAATAATTGTATAGAATGGAGAATTATTATGGCAAAGCAAAATAATATTTTTGAAACTGCCTGAAAAGGATTTAAAAAAGGTGATTGAACTAAATCAGTTAATGTTAGAGATTTCATCCAAAAAAATTACACTCCTTATACTGGAGATGATTCATTTTTAGTAGGTCCAACAAAAGCTACAAATGAATTATGAGCAATTATTAGCAAGAAAACTCAACAAGAATTAGCAAATGGTGGAGTTTTAAAAATGGATACAAGAGTATCAGCAATTGATGTATTTGATGCTGCATATATTGATCCAAAAGATAAAAATAAAGAAAAAATAGTTGGTTTACAAACAGATGAATTATTTAAAAGAGCATACATGCCAATCGGTGGTATTAGAACAGCTCAACAAGCAGCTACATCATATGGATTTAAATCAGATCCTAAAGTAGATGAAATATTTGAAAAATATCGTAAAACACATAATCAAGGTGTTTTTGATGCATATACTGACGAAATGCGTCTTGCTCGTAAGAGCCACGTTATTACAGGGCTTCCTGATGCATATGCAAGAGGTCGTATTATTGGTGATTATCGTAGAGTAGCATTATATGGTATTGATTTTTTAATTCAAGAAAAGAAAAAAGATAAAAATGCTATTGGTCCAGAAATGAATGAAGACACAATCAGAGCATCTGAAGAACTTACTGAACAAATTAGAGCTCTTGAAAAAATGAAAAAGATGGCAAATTCATATGGATATGATATTTCAGGTCCTGCAACTAATGCAAAAGAAGCAATTCAATGAACTTATTTTGGCTATTTAGCAGCTATTAGAGAACAAAATGGTGCTGCAATGAGTTTAGGAAGAACTTCTACTTTCTTTGATATTTATATTGAAAGAGATTTAAAAAATGGTACTTTAACTGAAAAAGCAGCACAAGAATTAATTGACCATTTTGTTATGAAATTAAGAATTGTTAAATTCATGAGACCACCAGCATATAATCAATTGTTTAGTGGTGACCCAGTATGAGCTACTGAATCTATTGGTGGAATGGGGCTTGATGGTAGAACACTGGTTACAAAAACTTCATTTAGAGTTATTCATACATTAAGTAATATGGGACCAGCGCCTGAACCAAATTTAACAATTTTATGATCTCAAAAACTTCCAAAAAACTTTAAAAACTTCTGTGCAAAATATTCAATTTTATTCTCTTCTATGCAATATGAATCAGATGATTTAATGATTCATACTCATGGAGATGATTATGCAATTGCATGTTGTGTATCACCAATGAAAGTTGGTAAACAAATGCAATTCTTTGGAGCAAGAGCAAATTTAGCAAAAGCATTATTATATGCAATTAGTGGTGGTTATGATGAATTACATCCAGAAATTCATTTAGGTCCATTAACTAAACCTTTAGCTCATGGTAAAAAATTGAACTTTGATGAAGTTTGAAAACGTTATAAAGAAACATTATCATGATTAGCAGGTTTATATGTAAATACTTTAAATGTAATTCATTATATGCATGATAAGTATTATTATGAAGCTGCAGAAATGGCATTATATGATACAGACACTTTTAGATTTTTTGCAACCGGTATTGCAGGTCTAAGTGTTGCAGCAGACTCATTATCTGCAATAAAATATGCAAATGTAAAACCAATTTATAAAGGAAACCAATTAATTTCTTTTGAAACTAAGGGTGATTTTCCAAAATATGGGAATGATGATAATCGTGTAGATAAAATTGCAATTGATATTGTTAAATTTTTTATGACAGAAATTAGAAAACACAAAACATATCGTAATTCATTACAAACAATGTCAATTCTAACTATTACATCAAATGTTGTTTATGGTAAGGCTACTGGTGACACTCCTGATGGTAGAAAAGCTGGTGAACCATTTGCTCCAGGTGCTAACCCAATGCATGGTCGTGATTCTAAGGGAGCAGTTGCTTCATTAAATTCAGTTGCTAAATTACCTTTCAAATATGCTGCAGATGGAATTAGTAATACATTCTCAATTGTTCCAAATGCTCTTGGTAAAGATAGTTTAGGTGTAATTCACGGAGATTTAAGTACTATTGGAAACTGTGAAGGTGGATCTTGTTCAATTACTAATGCTGATGATTTTATTAATCAAAAATCAAAACCAAATAAATCGTTAGTAGTAAAAAAACAAAAAACTAAAGCAGCTTCTATTCCTACTAATCAAAAACACCAAGTTATTTCTTTAAAAGATTTTGGAGATTATGATTATAACAAAAGAAGAAAACAATGACATAAATTAGCTGGTAATAACAATGAACAAGAAGTGTGTTGTTTATGTCGTGATGATGATAATTGAACATCAGTTAAATTAGATAATGGTAACCATATTTGTTACTTCTGTTGAATTAAAAAACCAACTGAACAAACAAAAAAAGCAGCAGCATCTTTATCAAACAATAAACCAAAAAGTTCAACACCAGTTAAAACTAAAAAAACAAAAACTAAAAAGGCTGCGTCAAAAAGAAAAACATCTAAAAAAATAACTTCTAATAATTCAATTAATAATACTAAACCTAATAAAAAGGATTTAGTTTCAGGAAACTCATGAGAGGATATTAGATAAAGTAATGTATAGACCTAATACTGAAAGATTGTGAAAAGAGGCAAAAGACTGTACTTGTGGTAGTGGTGATTGTTCAATTCGTAACCATAAACTTTGTCCTATTTGTAATCAAAAAATGTTATATGGTTCTCATTTTACAAATGAAAAAACAAAAGAAAGTCAATTTGCATGAAACATCGATTTAATCGTTCCAAAGAGTGAAGGTGGATCATGAAAATTGAATAACATGAGAGCTGTTCATATTAAGTGTAATAAATCAAGAAATAATATGGATCAGTCTCGTGAATATGAAAAATAATAATCATAAATAGCTAAAAAAATAAGTATAAACACAAAAAATATATAAATATTTTTTAAATTATGATATTATATATTGGTAAGTTTTTACTTATTTTTTTTAGTTCTACCTTGATACACACGGGGTAGTTATCAATTTAGGAAGGAGAGAAAATGCCTACAATTGCACAATTAATTCGTCATGAACGTAAACCAAAGATTAAGAAAACTAAATCACCGGCTTTACTTACAACTTACAATACTATTGAAAAAAAATCAAAGTATAATCCATCACCTCTTAAACGTGGGGTTTGTACCAGAGTTGGGACAATGACACCTAAGAAACCAAACTCAGCATTACGTAAATATGCTAAGGTACGTTTAACAAATAATCAAGAAGTATTGGCTTATATCCCAGGAGAAGGCCACAATTTACAAGAACACAGTGTGGTATTAATTCGTGGTGGTAGAGTAAAGGACTTACCAGGGGTTAGATATCATATTGTAAGAGGTACTGCAGATACACAAGGTGTTAAAGACAGAAAACAAGGTCGTTCATTATATGGTGCTAAATTACCAAAAGCAAAAGAATAAACACTTAAATTAAATAAATAGGAGAAATTTAAAATGAGAAAATTTAAACCAGAAAAAAGAGAAGTTTTAGCTGACCCAATTTATAATTCAAGATTAGTTACAAAATTGATCAATTCAATCATGCTTGATGGTAAAAAAGGTTTAGCCCAATCAATTATTTATGGAGCTTTTGAACTTATTGAAGAAAAAACTAAAAAACATCCATTAGAAGTTTTTAACAAAGCAGTTGAAAATATTACACCATCTCTTGAACTTAAAGTTCGTAGAGTTGCTGGAGCTAACGTTCAAGTTCCAATTGAAGTATCACCTGCAAGAAAACAAACATTAGTTTTAAGATGATTAACTCAATATGCTAGATTAAGAAATGAAAAAACAATGTTAGAAAGACTAGCAAATGAAATTATTGATGCTTCAAATAATACAGGTGCGAGTGTAAAGAAAAAAGAAGATACACACAAAATGGCTGAAGCAAACAAGGCATTTGCTCACTTACGTTGATAGTAAAAACTATTCAGATTATTAAGCTTATATTTGACTATACATAATAAAGGAGATTTATGGCAAGAGAATTTGATATAAAAATGTTTAGAAACTTTGGTATCATGGCACATATTGATGCTGGAAAAACAACATGTACTGAAAGAATCTTATTCCACACAGGTAAAAAACATAAAATTGGAGAAACACATGATGGTGAATCTACAATGGACTGAATGGAACAAGAAAAGGAAAGAGGAATTACAATTACTTCAGCAGCAACATATGTTGTATGAAAAGGACACCAATTAAATGTTATTGATACACCAGGACACGTAGACTTTACAGTTGAAGTTGAAAGATCATTAAGAGTTCTTGATGGTGCAGTAGCAGTTCTTGATGGTCAAAATGGTGTTGAGCCACAAACAGAAACAGTTTGAAGACAAGCGACAAAATATAATGTTCCAAGAATTGTTTTTGTTAATAAAATGGATAAAACAGGTGCTGATTTTGAATATTCTGTTAAATCAATAATTGATAGATTAGGTGTTAAAGCAACTCCAATTCAATTACCAATGGGTGCAGAACAAGATTTTGTTGGATGTATTGATTTAATAGAAATGAAAGCTTACTTCTTTGATGGTGAACAACATGAAAATTATGAAGTAAAAGATATTCCAGCAGAATATGCATCAAAAGCTAAAGATTGAAGAAATAAAATGTTAGAAGATATTGTTGAGTTTGATGATGCAGTAATGGAAAAATTCTTATCTGGTACTGAACCAACAATAGATGAAATTAGAGCTTGTATTCGTAAAGGTGTTATTTCAACAAAATTATATCCTGTGTTAGCAGGTACAGCTTTTAAAAATAAAGGGGTAAAACTTTTACTTGATGCAATTGTTGCTTTCTTACCAAGCCCAGTTGATATTCCACCAATTAAAGGAGTACTTGATAATGGTCAAGAAACTGAAAGACACAATAAAGACGATGAACCATTTAGTGCATTAGCATTTAAAGTTGCTACTGACCCATTTGTTGGTAGATTAACATTTATGCGTTTATATTCTGGGGTTTTACAAAAAGGATCATATGTATACAATGCTACAAAAGGTGAAAAAGAAAGAATTTCACGTTTAGTAAAAATGAATGCTAATGAAAGAATTGAAATTGATGAAATTCGTGCTGGTGATATTTGTGCTGTTATTGGTTTAAAAGATACAACAACTGGTGATACATTATGTGATGAAAAAAATCATATAATTCTTGAACAAATGCAATTTGCTGACCCAGTTATTAGTTTAGCAGTTGAACCTAAAACTAAAGCTGATCAAGAAAAAATGGGAATAGCTTTATCAAAATTAGCTGAAGAAGATCCAACTTTTAAAACTTATACAGATGAAGAAACAGGACAAACAATTATTGCAGGGATGGGTGAATTACACCTGGATGTTTTAGTTGATCGTATGAAAAGAGAATTTGGGGTATTAGTAAATGTTGGTGCTCCTCAAGTTTCATATCGTGAAACATTCACTGTAGCTAATGAAGCTGAAGGAAAATATATTAAACAATCAGGTGGACGTGGACAATATGGACATGTAAAAATTAATTTTGAACCTAATCATGAACAAGGTTTTATTTTTGAAAACAAAATTGTTGGTGGTAAAATACCAGGTGAATATATTAAAGAAATTGAAAATGGGTTAAAAGAAGCGATGTTATCTGGTCCATTAGCTGGATACCCATTAATCGATATCAAAGCAACATTATTTGATGGTTCATACCATGATGTTGACTCATCAGGGATGGCATATAAAATTGCAGCCTCAATGTGTTTAAAAGAAGCTGCTAAATCATGTAAAGCTGTTTTACTTGAACCAATTATGTCTGTTGATATTACAACTCCAGATGAATATGTTGGGACAGTGCTTGGTGATATATCAAAACGTCGTGGTTTATTAGAAGGTCAAGAACAAAGAGGAAATGCTCAAACTATTAAAGCAAAAGTACCTTTAAGTGAAATGTTTGGTTATGCAACAGATTTAAGATCAAATACTCAAGGTCGTGGTACATATACAATGCAATTTAGCCATTATTCACAAGTACCAAAAAACCTTACCGATGAAATCGTTTTATCACGTGGAAAAAAATCAGCAAACTAATTATTTTATTAAATTATTTAGTGATATAATGGATAACGCTAGTTATTCATTATTTTTGTATAAAGTATAGAAAGGAGGACACAAAATGAAGACTAAAATCAAAAAACAAAATACATTTATACGAATTTTTAAAATGTTTGATAAAAAGGATAAAATTATATCTTTAGTTGCTTTATTCTTTGTTGGTTGTAGTGCAATTTGTGATATTATTAACCCATATCTTACTGCTGATATAATGAATCAAATTTCAGATAATTTAAAAAATGGATCAATCTCTATGTCTATTAGTGATATTCCATGAGAAACTTTTGGTCTTCTTTTAGGTTTAGCAGTCGCTTCTATTATTAGTCAGTCAATATCAGTTTTATTATCTATGATGGTCGCTACAAAAAATACTGCAAAATTTAGAAGTTTAATGTTTGTTAGAACTCAGTATTTATCATCTCAAGATGTTAATGAAATAGGTTCAGGTTCAATTTTAACTAGAATTACATCTGATGTTACTCAAATTGAACAATTTTTGATTAACTATAACACCATGGTATTTAAAGGAGTGTTCTTTTTTATTGGTGGATTAATAATGTCTATTTATCAATTAGCAAGTTATGATGGTGATTCTAAAATATGATTTGCTACCCTTGCTTATTTATTTATTGTTTTATTTTTAGTTATTACTGGTTTAATGGTTAAAAGAGCAATGAAATATTATGCAAAAGGCCGTCAAGCTGTTGATAATAATAACCTTCAAATGCAAGAAAATATTATAGGTGATAAGTTAATCAGATCATTAAATTTACAAAATCGTCAAGCTAGAAAATATAGAAAAGGTAACAAAGAATTATTTGAAGTAATGCTAAAATCTGAAAGAATCATTGCTTTATTGCAACCTATAGTGTTTACCTTAATTAATCTTGCTATGATTGCTATTTATTTAACTGGAGGAATGTATGCTTGAAATGCTCCAATTAGTGAAGTTTTAAAAACAATAGAATTAACAGGAATAATTATTTCTTTTGCACAATACATAATGATCATTACATTAGGATTAATTTTGTTTGCAACTTTTGGTTATGTTATTTCAAGAGCAAAGGTTTCATCAGAAAGAATGTTTGAAATTTTAGATAAAGAAACATCAATTAAAGAATCATTAAATCCGAAAGATATTAAAAATGGAGAAATTGAATTTAAAAATGTTTCATTTAAGTATGATAAAGCTTCACAAGAAAAGAAATATACTATCAATAATGTTTCTTTTAAAATTGCTTCTGGACAATCGCTTGGAATAATTGGACAAACAGGAAGTGGTAAATCATCATTAATTAAATTACTTACACGTTTATATGAAATTGATAAAGGTTCAATTTCTATTTCAGGTATTGACATCAAAGATATTAGTTTTAAATCTTTACGTAATGATATTTCAGTTTCATTGCAAGAAAAAATTATCTTAAAAGGAACATTTAAATCAAATATTTTAATTGGTAAAACTGATGCAAGTGAAAAAGAAGTTATTGAAGCTGCTAAAAATGCTGAAGCTTGAGAATATATTTCAAAAAAAGAAGATGGTATTAATGGAATTGTTGAGGAACGTGGAAGTAATTTATCTGGTGGCCAAAAACAACGTTTATCAATTGCAAGAGCATTAATCAAAGATGCAAAGATTTTAATTATAGATGATTCAACAAGTGCTTTAGATACTATTACTGAAAGAAAAATTCTAAATAATCTTGATAAGAAATTTAAAGGGGTAACAAAAATTATCATTAGTCAGAAAGTAAAATCAATTCAAAATTGTGATAATATTATTGTTCTAGATCAAGGAAAAATTGTTCAACAAGGCAAACATGAAGAATTATTAAAAAATAAAAACGGAATTTATCGTCAAATTAGTGATTCACAAAAAACATCACTTGAAGGATAGAAAGGAGGAAAAAAGATGAATACAAAAATGCAAAATAAAGCAAAAACTAAAAAAGCTAATTCATGAGAAATTATGAAGTTTTTATGAGATTACTCATCAAGAAATAAATTTTGAGTTATATTAGTCTTGATAACATCTTTACTTTCTGCAGGATTTAGTTTATTTGCAGTTTTTTTAATGTCAGAAATTGTAGGATCAATTATGTATTTAGCATTAGTTAATTTTACATGAAATTCTACAGGAATAAAGTTTGTTATTACCATTAGCATGATGCTTGGTTCATATATCTTGTTTTTTATATGTAACTGCATTCAAAGTAGATTGTTAGTTAATATATCTCAGCATATCGGATTCTTTTTAAGAGCTGATTTATTTAAAAAACTACAACATTTAGCAACAAGTTATTTAGATTCTCAATCAACAGGAAATTTAATGAGTATTTTTACAAATGATATTGATACTTTAGTAATGACATTTAGTCAATCAATCAACACATTTGTGACAGGAGTTGCAGCAACAATTGGAGGCTTGTTATTAATCTTCTTAGCAAACCCAGTATTAGCTTCTATTTCATTAGGTTTATGTATTATCTTATTTTTCTTCTTAATTTTATTCATTAAAAAATCACAACCTCACTTTTTAAAACAACAACACTTATTAGGTGAATTAAGTAGTGAAGTTCAAGAATATAATTTTGCTCATGATATGACTACACTATATGGTTATGAAAAAGAAATTATAGATAACTTTGATAAAAAGAATCTTGAATTAAGAAAAACAACACGTAAAGCACAAACAATTTCTGGTTTAATCATGCCTTATAATAACTTTATTAATAACTTTATTATTACAATTATTATGATTTTATTATTTGTTTTTATGGTATTAAAACAAGAAATATTTGATGTAAGAGCAATTAATATGAATCTAGTATCATTAGCAATGTTATTCTTAGCAGTTCTAAGACAAACTACAAGTCAACTTTCTCAGTTCTTATCTCAGTTAAATGCTTTACAATTAACTTTTGCAGCTTCAAGAAGAGTTAAGGCTATTCTTGATGCAGAAAATGAACCAAACAAAAATCGTAAAAAAACACTTAAGGTTAAACAAGCTAATATAAAATTTGATAATATTCATTTTAGCTATGTTGAAAATAAACCTATTTTGAAAGGAATATCTTTTGAAGCAAAGCAAGGTACAATGAATGCTATTGTAGGACCAACAGGATCTGGTAAAACAACAATTATTAACCTTCTTTCAGCTTACTATGATATTAATTCAGGAAAAATTGAAATTGATGGTCAAGATATTGCAAAATGTAAACGTAGTTCAATTCGTGATAATGTTGCTTTAGTTTTACAAGATTCATTTATGTTCAATACCACAATTATGGAGAACATTAGATATGGTAGAATGGATGCTACTGATGAAGAAGTTATTAAGGCAGCTAAACTATCAAATGCCCATAAATTCATATCAAGATTACCTGAAGGATATAAAACAGTAATTTCAAATGATCATGAGTTATTATCTCAAGGAGAAAAACAACTAATTTCCATTGCAAGAATATTTTTATCAAAAGCTAAAATTTTAGTTTTAGATGAAGCAACAAGTTATGTAGATACAAAAACAGAAAAAGATATTCAAGCGGCTACTCGTCGATTAATGAAATCAAGAACATCCATTGTGATCGCTCACCGTTTATCTACCATCAAAGATGCCGATAACATTGTTGTAATTAAAGATGGTGAACAAATTGAGATGGGAAATCACCAACAATTAATGAAAAACAAGAAGTTTTACTATCAATTAAATACTGCTATGGATGGTAATTTTGATATTGAACAAGACCGATAATTTAAAAATTATTAAAAAAATATAAATATTTTTAATAAAAAATTAAAAAAATGATAATATATTATATGTTATAAAAGTATTTTAAAGGAGAATAATTTATGGCAAAAGAAAAATTTGACCGTAGTAAACCCCATGTTAATATTGGTACAATTGGACATATTGACCATGGTAAAACTACACTAACAGCTGCTATCTGTACAGTTTTAGCTAAAAAAGGTCAAGCAAAAGCTATGGACTATGCTTCTATTGATAGTGCTCCAGAAGAAAAAGAAAGAGGAATTACTATTAATACAGCACACGTTGAGTATGAAACTGATGCTCGTCACTATGCTCACGTTGACTGTCCTGGACATGCTGACTATGTTAAAAACATGATTACAGGGGCTGCACAAATGGATGGTGCTATCTTAGTAGTTGCTGCAACAGATGGACCAATGCCTCAAACTAGAGAACATATCTTACTTGCTAGACAAGTTGGTGTGCCAAAAATTGTTGTGTTCTTAAATAAATGTGACATGATGGCTGATAAAGATATGCAAGATTTAGTTGAAATGGAAGTTAGAGAATTATTAAAATCTTATGGTTTTGATGGTGACAATGCTCCAGTTATTAGAGGTTCTGCTCTTAAAGCACTTGAAGGAAATGCTGAATACGAAGAAAAAATTCATGAATTAATGAAAGCGGTTGATGAATATATTCCAACTCCTACAAGAGATAAAGATAAACCATTCCTATTAGCAATTGAAGATGTTTTCACAATTTCTGGTCGTGGTACTGTTGTTACAGGTAGAGTTGAAAGAGGACAATTAAACTTAAATGATGAAGTTGAAATTGTAGGTTTAAAACCAACTCAAAAAACAGTTGCTACAGGTATTGAAATGTTTAGAAAACAATTAGACTACGCTGAAGCTGGTGATAATGCTGGTATTCTATTACGTGGTACTAAAAAAGAAGATGTTGAAAGAGGACAAGTTCTTGCTAAACCAGGAACAATTACACCTCATACAGATTTTGAAGCTGAAATTATTGCACTTAAAAAAGAAGAAGGTGGTCGTCACACTCCAATGTTTAAAGGATACAGACCTCAATTCTACTTCAGAACTACAGATGTTACTGGTGCAATTGATTTTAAAGCTGAAATGATTATGCCAGGGGACAACACAACTATTACAGTTCAACTTATTGCACCAGTTGCAATTGAAGTTGGTTCTAAATTCTCAATTAGAGAAGGTGGTAGAACAGTTGGTGCTGGTACAGTAACAAAAATTATTAAATAATAAAATAACTTATAACAAATATATAAAAAAATAATCTTAAGGATTTTCTTAAGATTATTTTTTTATTTTATGTATAGTATTTAGTGCTTGAGACTATTAAATAAATATAAGAAATCATCTATGTTATGTTGTTGTTGCTGTTGTAATTAAAACAGCAATGAGTTTTGTGTATAACTCATTGTTTATATTTAAAAAATAAATAAGGAGTTATATATGAAAAAGTTTAATCAAAGATCATTTACGCTTTTTGCGATTAATTATATTGTAGGATTTGGATTTATTACAACATTTACCAGTTTGGTTAAAATTGGTATATTTGGCTTATTTGTATTTCTATTAACATCAACTGTTACTTTATCAATAAGTTTAGTTTTTGCTAGATTATCTAATAATTTAATAATGAATATGGTGGTAGAAAGAATCTCATATGCAATTTATTCATTTAATAGAGCAACTATTTTATTTTCAAATTCTTTTGGATTTGTTTTGTTTGAAATTCTATTTCTAATCTTACCTTTTCTATCTATTAAAAATTTTTCAAAATTTCACTTAACATTCTTTGCTCTTGCTGTTCATGGATAAGTTTCTTTTAAATAAACATATAAATCATTTGCTTCAGGGCCATTGACATTAATTTTACTAAACATTTTAAAAGTAACGTTGTATTTAGTTTGGCAAAATTCAAGTATTTCACTATCTGATTTTGGTTCTTGAAAAAAGAATTGATTACATGGAAAACCTAATATTTCAAAGCCTCTATCTTTGTATTTATCATAAAGATCTTGTAAATCTTTATATTGCTTAGTGTTTCCACACTTTGAAGCAACATTAACAATTAACACTACTTTGTTTTTAAATTCACTAAAATCTACTATTTTACCGTTTATATCTTTTTCTTTGAATGAATAAAACATCTTAACCTCTTCTATATTAATATTTTAGCTTATAAAAATAATAAATGAATATGATAAAATAAAATAGATGAGTATAAGAAAAGAATTATCACAAATAAGAAAAGAAAAAAACTCGCCTTTCATAATTAGGAGATTTAAGTTATTTACCTGATTATTGACAGTTATTGTTCCATTAGTTTTATATTCAATTGGTATAGGATTACTATTTTCAACAGTAATTGATTCATTAAATATATATGGTTCATTTAACACAGATTTTAATACTATAGAAGAAGCAAAAACATCTATTGGTTCATTACTAAATAATTTTTCTAGATTAATTGGTTCACTACCTCAATTTGCAATTTTGATTTTTTGTGCATTTCCTATTTTTGTATCAATTAGAATTGTTGCCTTCTTATTAAATATTATTAGAGGTTGATCAGATTATAAACGGGATGTTGTTTCTGTCAAAAAAGTTTTTATTACAAGATTGATTATGCAAGGTTTTATTATCTTGTTTGCAATTTTAGTTTTGGTCGGATATATTTTAATCATCCAGTATATAATTACTTGATCTTCTGGACTTGTTAATGAAGCATCAACTTTGATTAAAAAAACTAATGATATTGTTATGAATGCTACAAATCAAACAGAAATTGAAAATGCAATGAATAGTTTTAATGATGATCTTAATAATATTGCATCGAGAATTGAAGATATTGTTTCAGATGAAGCTCAAGGTTATTTAATGTCTAATTTTATTCTATTTATAATAGGTAATGGATTATGATTATTATTTGGTTTAGCATATGGTATTACTATTAAAGTAATGCTTTCTAATGCAAGAAGTCAATTTGGAATTTCTAAACCAAAGACAGAAAAAGAAAATAAGAAATTAAGAAATAAAAAAGAAAAATACAATGATGCTAATGATAAAGAAAATAATGAAGCAGATAATAATTTACAACCTGATGATGGAATAAATTCAGATATAGAACAAGAAAAAGCAAATGAATAGTTATTATTTATTAAATCTTTATTTAACTTGCTAATTGATACGTGTTTAGTTTTAGTATTGTTATTGATGTTTATAAGTTCTAATACAAACAATTCAAATATAACTTTATTATGTTATAATTTTTTAATCAATGAGGCAAAATGACAAACGAAGTTAATTCTATAAAAGAATCAATACAAGAAAAGAAAAAAGAAATTAAAGAACAACAAAAATTAATAAAAGTAGAAAAAAACAAATTAAAAGTACTTAAGAAAGAAATGAAAACATTAAAAGCGAAAATGAAAGAAGAAAAATCTAAAGGAGAATAATTTCATGAGTTGACAAAAAAAATTATTAACATTCTTAGCAATATTAATAATTTTTGGATCAATCACATTGATTGTTTTATTTAGTTTAAATTTTATTGATAATTGAGGTTGAATATTATTATCGATACTCTGATTATATTTCATTAATATTACTTTTATTATTTATATTTTCTATGCAAAAAATAGACCAGATAAAGAAAAAAAATGTTGGATTTTTATCCAGGTTATTTTACCAATTTTTGGTCCAATATTATTTTTAAAATATGGATACTATGCATATCATAAAAATAGTATTAATCAAGTAGAAAAAACAAAAAAAGAAATTAATAAAATCCTTCATATAAGAAAAACTAAAATCAATAAAAAAAATAATCATTTTAATGAAATGTCTAAGTATTCAACAAAAATGAATGCAAGCTTCGCATGCGATGCTAATATTACCAAAATTAATGATTTACAAGATTTATTTCAATTATCACTTGATTTAATAGATTCAGCACAAGAAATTATTTTTGTTAATTTTTATATTATTGCAGATTCTCAATGATTAAAAGCTTTAGTAAATAAATTAGTTGAAAAAGCAAAGCAAGGAATTAAAGTTTATTTTATTTATGATCCATTTGGTTCTAAAAAAAGATTTAGTAAAAGACTTTTATCAGAATTAAAAAATAATGGAGTTTATGTTTCAAAATTTAGACCAAGAAAATCTTTTGTTGTTACTAGTATTGATAACAATAGAAGTCACAAAAAAGCATTAATTATTGATAATAAGCAAGTTTTATGTGGTGGGTTTAATATTAGTGATGAATATTTAAATGCAAATCCAACATATCATTATTGAATGGATGAAGCATATTTAATTAAAGGAGAAGCAGTTAAAGAATATATTAAATCATATGCAACAGATTGAATGGTATATGGTGATAATAAAATTGATTTACTTCTTGATTTAAAAAATACTAAATTCAGTGATAATAAAAATAAAATAAAGACAACATCAAAACTTCAAATTTATGATGGTAATCCAGAAACTAATTTAACAAAGACTGAAAATTTTTGGTTATTAGCTTTTGCTAAAGCTAAAAAAAGAATATGAATTAATACTCCATATTTATATTTGTCAGAACAACAAATAAATTTATTATCAGTATTATCAAAAAGTGGTGTTGATATAAGAATTGTTATGCCTGGTCTATGTGATAACAAAAAATTCATTACATATATTAATCAACTACAATATAAACAGCTTATTGAAAATGGTATAAAAATATATGAAGTTGGTGCCTTCAATCATAAAAAATCCATCATTATTGATGATATAGTATATCTTGGAACTTGTAACTTAGATCAAAGAGCTATGTATCTAAATTATGAATATGTTTCTTTTGTAGAAGATAGAAAATTATTGAATCAATTAATAAGTGAATATAAGTCAATAATTGAAACAGGAAATGAAATTCCAATTGATTTTAAAAAAGATATATCACTAAAAAATAAAATTCTTGTAAAATTACTTATGATTACAGAAACTTTATTGTAAAATTTTAATATGATAAATCAAGCTGAAAAAAGAATTTTATTAACAAAATATATAGATCATACTAATCTTAATCCTACAGCGACTAATGATGATATTAGAAAACTATGCAAAGAGGCTATTGATTATAGTTTTAAGTCTGTTTGTGTTCATCCAAGTAAAATTAAACTATGTTTACAAGAATTGGTTGATACTGATATTTTAATTTGCACTGTGATTGGTTTTCCGTTAGGACAAAATACAATCACCTCAAAAGTACTTGAAACAGCAAATGCTATTGATGAAGGTGCAAATGAAATTGATATGGTAATCAATATTGCAGAATTAAAACAAAAAAATATTAAGTATTGTTTGGAAGAAATTAATGCAGTTGTTAGAGCTGCTCAAGGAAGATTAGTTAAAGTTATAGTTGAAACAGCTTTATTAACAGAACAAGAAAAAGTTTTAGCTTTCGAAATTGTTCATCGTTCAACTGCTCATTATATTAAAACATCAACAGGTTTTTCAACATCAGGCGCTAAATTAGATGATATAGGACTATGATATGAATTAAAACATGATTTAGGATCAGATCTTAAAATTAAAGCAGCAGGTGGAGTTAGTACTTATGATGATTTAATAAATTTTATTTCAGCTGGGGCAGATCGTATTGGAACATCTAGAAGTTTAAAACTATTTGAAGGTAATGATCGATGAGTTACTGGTAAATTAATAACATATTTATCAATTAGAGAGTCAGATCGCAAAAAAGGTATAGTACAAGAAAAATCTATTGTAGAGGAAAAATTAAAAAAAGAAAAAGAATCATCAAAAAGCAATAAGTCTAATAAAAATAGTAAAGAAAAAAATGATAATCAAGAAGTTGATAATCAAGAAAAAGATACTAAAAAATCAACAAAGAAAAAATCTAAAGCAAAAAAATCATCTAATGAAGGATATTAATTTATGAAATTAGCTGTTGATGTAATGGGATTTGAAAATGATTTAAATGAAGCAATTAAAGCTTGTAGAGATTTTTCTAAAAAAAACAAAGTAGAAATTATTCTTGTTGGAAATCAAGACTTAATTTATCCATTATTAAAATCAAAAGATAATTTTTCTATTGTAGATGCTAAAGAATTTATAACTCAAGATGATTCTATTTTTTCTCTTAGAAATAAAAAAGAAACATCAATGCACAAAGCAATAGATTTAGTTTTAGAAAATAAAGCTGATGGTGTATTAAGTGCAGGTAATAGTTCTATCTATGTTTTTTTAACATATCAAAAATTTGGATTAATCAATGGTATTAATAAACCAGGATTCATGGTTTATATTCCCACATTCAAAAGTAAAAATGGATTTAATATTTTGGATGTTGGTGCATCTAAAGAAGTTGATGAATATGATTTGTATATGTTTAGTTTAATGGCTAATATTTATACTCCATGTAGAGGTGTAACACAACCGAAAATTGGTGTTTTAAATATTGGTACTGAATCACATAAAGGTTTTGAAAGACATACAAAAGTTGATAATCTTTTAAAACAAAATAAAAAAATGAATTATATAGGTTTTGTTGAACCAAAAAATTTATTAGAAGGAATTTGTGATGTTGTTGTGACAGATGGTTATTCTGGTAATATTTGTTTAAAATCATTAGAAGGAACATCAAAATCTATTTTTAGTCACATTTTAAAATATTATAAAAATCCATTAAGATGCATATTATTTCCTTTTGTTGCTCCAATGCTATTAAAAATGAAGAAAAAATTTGATTATAAAAATAATGCAGGAGCATTTGTTTTAGGTTTAAATCATATTGCTGTTAAAACACATGGATCAGCAGACTATAAACAATTTTATAGTTCATTAAGAATGTTAAAAGAATCAATTGAGTATAAAGTTCTTAATAAGATTAAAAAAGAAGTTGAAAATGAATCAAAAAGAATGAAAAAATAATTTAATTAGTACCTTAAAAAAAATATCAGTAGATAATTTTAAATCTATTGCGATTTATCAAGAAGCATTTTGTCATAAATCATATGCTAATGAAAAAAGGCTATCATATAATCAACAAAGACTTGAATTTTTAGGTGATGCAGCAATAGGTTGAATTATTACAAATTACTTATATGGTATAAAACCAAAAATTTCTGAAGGCGAAATGACAATAATTAAGTCTCAATTAGTTAATAAAAGAACCCTTGCTAAAGCAGCAAAAGAATTAAATTTAGATAAGCTATTATATTTAGGAAAAGGAGCAAGTAATTCAGAAATAACTGATAAAATCCTAGAAGACACATTTGAAGCTTTTGTAGGAGCTATAGCTCAGGACCAAGGAATAAAAAAAGTTATAAAATTATTGGATTTAACTTTAGTTAAATATCATCAAGAAAATTTGGTAAAATTTACTAAAGATTATAAAACACAATTTCAAGAGCTTGTACAATCAATTTCAAGTCAAAAAGACCATAAGATTGAATATAAGCATGAAATTGATGGAGATGTTAAAATATGTAAACTTTATTACATGGATAATCTCTATGGAATTGGTAAAGCAAAAAATTATAAGGAAGCAGAACAACTTGCTGCACAAGAAGCTTTATCAAAGTGTCAAATTTTATCAAAGGGGGATTAAATGTTATTTTTAAAAAAGTTTTATGCATTTGGTTTTAAATCATTTGCAAATGAAGTAAAAATTGATTTTACTGAAGAAATGACTGGAATTGTTGGACCAAATGGTGCAGGTAAATCAAACATTGTTGATGCTTTTAAATGAGTATTAGGTGAACAATCAATTAAAGATATGAGAGGAAGTTCTCGTTTAGACTTAATTTTTAGAGGATCAACAAGTATTCCAGAATCAAAATTTGCGCAAGTAACTTTAACCTTTGATAATTCAAATAAAGTTTTACATTATGATAAAGATGAAATATCTATAACTAGAAAACTATATCGTGATTCAGGAAATAATGAATACTACATAAATAATGAACCAGCAAAACTTAAAGATATCCAAATGATTTTTACCGATACAGGATTAAGTAAAGGATCATTAGGTATTATTTCACAAGGTACAATTAATGCTTTTACTGAATCAAAACCAGAAGCAAGAATTAAAATGTTTCAAGAAGCTGCTGGAATTGGGATGTATTCAATGCAAAAAAATGAATCATTAAGACATCTTGAAAGATCAGAACAAGCTCTTGAAGCTATTTTAACAGTTGAAAAAGAATTAGAAAAAGATTTAAAAAAACTTTCTAAACAAGCTGAAAGTGCCAAAATTTATAAAGAAAAATTTGACCGTTTAAAAGATTTGGATGTTTCTATCTTAGTGAAAGATATTAGTCATTTTAGTTTGACTAAAGATAAACTAGTAAAAGAAATAGATGAATTAAAAGAAGAAAAATTTAAATTAGAACCAATTATAAATGAAACCAAATCTAAATTAGAATTTACAAAAGAACGTTTACAAGAAGCAGATGACAATACTACAGAATATAATAAAGCGTTATTTGACATCAAAGAAAAGATTGCAAGTTTAGAAAAAAAACAATTGCTATTTAATTCAAAATTAGAATCAGATTTAGAGTCAGATGATTTAGAAACTAAAATAAATGCGTATCAACAATTAATAGTTAGTCATAAAAAAGATATAGATAGTTATAATGATAGAATTGAGGAACTAAATTCTCAAATTAATACATACAGAGAAATTCATCAAAATTTAAATGAAAAGAAAAGTGAATTATATGAAAGTATTAATAAAGCTAGTATCAAACAAACTGAAATTTCCACTAAATTAAAAATTGTAAATGAACAAATTGAAAGAAATGCAAGCCATTCAATGGGTGTAAAATCAATTATTGAAAATAAGTCAGCTTTAAAAGGAATTTATGATGTTGTTTCAAAATTTATTGAAGTTGAAGAAAAGTATGAAGTAGCTATTGCTAAAGCATTAGGAAAGAGTATTGATAATATTATTGTTGAAACTAGTGAAAATGCTAAAAATGCTGTTCACTTTTTGAAGCAGAATAATGCAGGACAAGCTACCTTCTTACCATTAAAAGATATCAAGTCTAGATATGTAAAACAAGAACATCTTGATGTATTAACTGAACTTGAAGGATTCATTGGTATTGCTAGTAAATTGATTAATGTTGACCCTAAAATGCAACCAGTGATAGATGCATTAATTGGTCAAGTAATTGTTGCAGGTACCATTGATGATGCGATAAGAATTTCTAAATATACATATCAATTATATAAAGTAATTTCACTTGAGGGTGATGTAGTATTTCCTGGTGGAGCAATTACAGGGGGAAGTGAAAGACATAATGCTCCAACTTTTAATTTAGAAAAACATCGTGATGAATTATCACAAGAACTAATAAAAGCTCAAGAAGAGTTATCTGCCAATAGAATTGAATTTGACAGAGTAAGTTCTGAATATAGTGAAACAGATGTTAAGCTTAATGAAAAAAATTATTCACTTAACACATTAAAAACTAGATTAGAAGAATCTTCAAAGAATTATGAAAAATATAAAACAGAATATGAAGTATTGTCTAAAAAATCATTTGATTCTAAAGATGTTTTAGATGAAAATAAAATTCAAGATGAAATTAATGCTTTAAATGCTGAAAAAGATAAAATTTTTGAAAATTTAAATGTAGCATCAAGTACTAAAACAAACTATTCATTACAAGTTAATGACACTGAAGGTAAATTAGAAGAATTAAGATTGCAACTTGATAAAATAAGAAACAATTTATCTCAACAAGAACAAGAATTAATTAGATGTACAAATGCTTATGATAATGCAAAGAATAGAATAAATGAAAATTATGGTATGACTCTTGAATTTGCAATAGAAAATTACTCAAAAGAATTACCAATGACTGAATCTCAAGCAAGAGAAATTATTAACACATTAAGAGCTGAGATTGATGCATTAGGAACAATCAATCCAAAAGCTGTGGAAGAACTTACTGAAAAACAATCTAAATTTGATCAAATAACTGAAAATAAACGTCAAACTGAAGAAGCAATATCAAACATTAAACAGTCAATAGCTGAACTTGATAGAGCAGCAAAAGCTAAATATGCAAAAGTCATTAGTGACGTTAATAGTGTATTACCAGAGATTTTTAAATTTTTATTTGGTGGGGGAACATGTGCAATTAATTTTACAGACCCAGAAAATATTTTAGAATCAGGGATTGAAGTAATGGCTCATCCACCAGGTAAAAGAGTAAGTAATTTAAATTTATTATCAGGTGGTGAAAAAACATTAGTTGCTATTTCAGTTTTATTTGCTATTTTAAGAATATCATCATTCCCAATTGTTATTTTAGATGAGGCTGAAGCAGCACTTGATATCGCAAATGTTGATCGTTTTGCTCAAATTATTCGTCAATATTCAGATAAAACACAATTCTTAGTTATTACTCACCGTCCAGGAACAATGAAACAATGTTCAATTTTATTAGGTGCTACAATGCAACTTCCAGGAGTGACAGAAATATTTTCAGTTGCTCTTGAAAATGCTATTAAATTTAGTCAAGAGGACGATAAAAAACAATAATTGAGGTGTTCTATGGGACTATTTGATTTTAAGAAATTAAAAGATAAATTTAAAGAACGTAAAAAACAAAAACAAATCAAAGAAAAAGTTGATGAAAATAAAATTTTTAAAGAAGAAAATGCTAAAGAAAAGTTCGATACAGGATTAAGAAAATCATCAAAAGGTTTATCTGCACTTGTTGATAATATTGTAAGTCAGCATTCTGAAATTAATGATGAATTATTTGAGTCATTAGAAGAACAATTAATTGCTTATGATGTTGGCTATAATGCTACTATGAAAATTGTTGATGCAGTTAAAGAGGAAGTAAAATTTCAAAATGTTAATGATATTAATTCAATTATGCAAATAATGCTAGATAAATTATTAGTTTATTATATTCAAGATTCAACAATTGATACAGATATTAATTTAGAAAATAATCGAACTAATGTTGTTTTAGTTTCTGGTGTTAATGGTGTTGGTAAAACAACATCTATTGCAAAAATTGCAAATAAGTTTGTTAAAGAAAATAAAAAAGTATTACTAGTAGCTGGTGATACTTTTAGAGCTGGTGCTGTTGAACAATTAAAAAAGTGAGCTGAGAGACTGAAAGTAGAAATAGTATTACCAAAAAAAGAAGGACAAGACCCTGCTAGTGTTATTTATGAGGGTTTAGAAAAAGGTTATAAGGATAAATATGATCTAATTATTTGTGATACATCTGGTAGACTCCAAAATAAAGTAAACTTAATGAATGAACTTAATAAAATTGTTAAAACAATTAAAAAATTTGACGAAACAGCTCCTCATGAATCATTATTAGTTTTAGATGCGACAACAGGACAATCAGGATTAAATCAAGCAAAGGCATTTAATGAAAGTAGTAATATTACAGGTATCATTTTAGCAAAAATGGACTCATCATCAAAAGGTGGTATAGTTTTAGCAATAAAGGATTTATTTAATATTCCAGTAAAGTTTATCGGTCTTGGAGAGGGTTTAGATGATCTTGAGCCTTTTGATATTGAAAGTTTTCTTGAAGGTTTAACTAAATCATTTGGTGATAAAAATGAAAAATTATAATTTAAATTTAAGACTAATTGATACATATGGTAAGTTATTAAGCCCTAAAAAATTATCATATATAGAAGATTACTATTATGATGATATGTCATTATCTGAAATATCAGAAAAATATAATGTAAGTAGATCAGCTATTCATGAAGCAATTAATTATGGAATGAAAGAATTACATGAATATGAGCAAAAAATGTGCTATATTAAGAAACAAGATAAAAGAATAGAATTCATCAAATCAAAACTAGAAGAAAGTGATTTTGAAAATTATTTGAATCTAGAATTGGGGGCAAAGTAAATGCTAAAGACTATTTTTATTGATATTTTTCCTTTTATTATTGATAAAACAAAAATATATGAATTAGTATGAAAAAAAGTATTAGGTGATAAGTATGATAAATTTTTATCAAGCGAAACATTAAACAAATTTATCAGTCTTGACCTTAAAAAATCAAATGTAATGAATGAATTTATTGAAGCCTATGATAATGAAGAGGAAGCTAAAAAAATAATTGATGAATATGTTGAGACTAAAGTTAGATGTACTAAGCAGTATTTTCAAGATTTTGAATTTCCAGAATTTTTTATAAGATTAGCTGAAGATGCAAAAACAAAAGATTGTAGTGTGGTTATAACAAATGATAATGAATACTATTCAAATGTTATTAAAACATTAAAATTACCAGAAAACGTTTATATTTATGATGAAAAACATGTAGATAATGTTTGTGATATTGAAGAAAAATTAGCAAAAAACAACATTTCAATTGATGAGTTTATTTATATTAGCAATAATAAAGATAAGATTGAGCAATTAGTAGAAAAAGGCTTTTTTTGTGTTAAAATTAGTGCAAGAGATAGTCAGGCATCTGATGTCACTGTTTTAGGTTCAATAGATGATTTAACATTTGGAAACTTAGCTTTCAAGTTCTATGATTGAACCAACAACCAAGGAGGTTTATAATATGAACGAAATAAAACTACAAAGTACATGTAAAAGAATTCAAGAAATTCCTTGAAATGAAACAATATACGTTTCAAAGATAATGTTTGATCCAGCATTATTTGAAACGCATAAAGCACGTATTGATAAGGTTTTTAACAATGCTCCAAATGAAGTTAAGGAACAACAACTACAAAATATCTTATTAAGAGATACCTTGTTTAATAAAGCAATGGAAAAAATTGTTTTATGCTATGAATTTAATTTATCTGATGAAGATGTTAATAAATACCGTGAAATTTTAAGACAATCAATTAATCTAAATAATAATATCCCAGAAAATGAAAAAGAAACTAGAATTAATCAAATTGCTGAAAAATTAGTTCAAAAAGAATTGATTTTTAATGACATTGCTACAGAATACAATATTACAGTGGATGCTCAAGAAACATTAAATGTTTTAAAAGAATATGAAAAAACAACAGGAAATACTGTTGATGACATTAAAGCAGATAAATCAAAATTAACAGGTGCTGTTAGTGCTTTACTAGAAGAAAAGATTACAGCATTTATTATTAATAAATTTGACAAGAATTTTGATGAATTACAAAAGAATATTGAATTAGATAAGCAAGCTAGAGAACAAGCAGCAGCTCAATCATCAAACAACACATCAACTGATAACAACAACAATAATAACCAAAATTAATTATAGTTAAAAATAAAAAATAGCTTTGTTAGCTATTTTTTATTTTTAGTTTTATTTTTCTTTGTTTGATTTACTTTAATTTGTGTTTTTTTCTTATTTTGTTTTAAATCATGTTTTAAAGGAACAATATTTTTGTTTATATATTCGCTTGATTCCTTTTCTTCTTTAAGAATATTGAATCCATATTCTTGTCCAAGTTTTGTTTTAACTAAAAATTTATTAACAATAATATTTGAAACAAAAAAACCAACAATAAACCCAACAATTGCAATTAATGCCCTAACAATAACAACTCATGATAGATCCTTATCTGTTTTTGGATAAATTAAACCAGATATCAAAATCCCAAAGCACATTAATCATATTCCATTTAAAAAATTGAAATTTGAAATTTTTGTAATCCTTAAATAAATAAACAAAATATAAACAAGATTAGCAAAAATTAAAATTGCTAAGCTAATAATATAAGGTTGATAACTAGTAACAATACTTCCGGTATTTACTCCAAAACCAACTGTTCCATCTTCACTAATGGTTCCTCACCCTTTTCCATAACTAGCAACTAATCAATTATTATGACTTAAATTAAATTCTCCACCATAAATTCATAAAATAATCATAGGCACAACAACTAGTAGTAAAATTACTAATAATCCAATAATATTATTTTTATATGATGTTGTTTTTGTACTATTGCTTGCTTGCATAATATAAATATTATATTCCTGAATATTTTTTTTATTAAATTTTGTTAAACTTATAATATGCAAAAATATGAAGAACTTATTCAACACCAAATCATTAATCATATATATGAGGAATCTAAAAAAAATAATATTCCAATTTTAAGGCCTCAAACTGTTGAATTATTATGTAACATAATTAGTCAATTCAATATTAATAGTTGTTTGGAAATTGGCACTGCCTTTGGTTTTAGTACTGCAGTTATGTCAATTTATAAAAATATTAAAATTACAACCATTGAAAAGGATTATAATCGGTATACAAAAGCTAAGGCATTGCTAAAAGAAATCAACACAGTTCAATGTCTTAATGTTGATTGTTTTGAATTCAAAACTGATGAAATCTATGATTTAGTTTTATTAGATGGTCCAAAGTCTAATCAAGATAAATTAATTGAAAAATTTATTAAAAATTTATCTCCTAGTGGAATAATTTTTATTGATAATCTTTATTTAAAAAAATTTACAGAAAATAAGAATCCCACAAAGAATCAACTAAAAATTTTGAATTCATTAAATGAATTAAAAAAATATATTCAAAATCTTAAAGATTTTAAATGTACAATATATGATATTGAAGATGGTGTTGCAGTTTTAGAAAGAATTTAAATGGAATTAACAGTTGAAGCTTTTAGTTTAGATCATGCTCTTAAATGTATTGAGATTGGTGTTGATAATCTTATTTTGGGTAATGAACTTTTTGCAAATAGATTGAGTTATAGTTTTAATGAATCAGAAATAGCTAATTTAGTAAATAAAAGAAAAACAACAAAAATTTGAATTAAAGTAAATAACTTCTTTTTTGAACATGAAATAGATAGATTAGAAATGTATTTAAGATGGCTCTCTAGTTTAGAAATTGAAAAAGTAATTTTTCAAGATTATGCAGTAGCTCAAATTAATTTTGAAAATAATTTAAATTTAAATTTACATTATAACCCTGAAACCTTAGTAACAAGTTATGGTCAATTTGATTTTTTTAAAGAAAATAATATTAATAGTGTTTTTGTGGCAAGAGAATTAATGTATAATGAGCTTCAAGAAATTTGTGAAAATAAAAATGGAATAAAAATTGAAATACAAGCTTTTGGTTATGGTTTTATTATGCATTCAAGATGAAAATTAATAACTAACTATGAAAAGCATTACAATTATCACCTTAATAAAGATCATGAGTTTATTAAAATTAAAGAACATTTAAGAAAATACCCTAATTTATTATTTGAAGATAATCAAGGAACACATATGCTAACAGGTTATATAATTGATCTATCTGAATTATTACTAAATTTATATGAAATTAATGTTGATTATCTTAATTTAAATTTTTTAAATACAGATAATAATTATGCTATTGAGATAACTAAGGTATATAACACTTTACTAAAAGATGTTGTCTCTAACAAAAAAATTAATTTAAATCAAATTAATGTAATTAAAGAATTATCATCAAAATACTTATTATCGCAAGGTTTTTTAGGTGGAACAAAACATATTCTACATTTAGCAAAAGATGAGGTTGATAATGAATAAAAAAATAGAATTATTAGCTCCAGCAGGTGATTATGAAAGAGCACTATTTGCTCTTGAATATGGTGCAGATGCTATTTATCTTGGTGGAAAACAGTTTTCTTTAAGAGCAAGAGCATCAAATTTTGAATTAGATTATATTAAAAAATTAGTTGAATATGCTCACTCAAAAAATAAAAAAGTATATATTGTTACAAATGTTATTTGTCATAACTATTTATTAAAAAGTTTTGATGCTTTCTTTGAAGAATTATGCAAAATCAATGTAGATGGTTTTATTGTAGCTGATCCTTTTATTTTTCATCAAGTTAAAAATCAATATTCACATATCGAATTACATATTTCAACCCAACAATCTATTACAAATTCAAAAGCATGCTTGTTTTGAAAAAGAAATGGTGCAAGAAGAGTTGTTTTAGCTAGAGAAATGAAGTTTGATGAGATGAAGCTCTTAACAGAAAAAATAAACAAAGAAATTGAGATAGAAGTTTTTATCCATGGTGCTGTATGTATATCATATAGTGGTCGTTGTATGATGAGTAATAATTTTAGTTTAAGAGATGCAAATGTTGGTGGTTGTGCCCAATCTTGTAGATGAGAATATAAAATAGAAAATAATGATATTTCAAACTATTTTACAATGAGTGCAAAAGATATGGTGTATCTGAAACACTTAAACAATCTATGCCAATTAAACATTGATTCTTTTAAGATTGAAGGAAGAATGAAAACAATTAATTATTTAACAACAGTTGTAAAAACATATCGTCAAGCAATTAATGAAATCAATGAATATGGAAAAATTAAAAACATATCAGAATTGAATAAGCAATTAGATGATGTTGCTAATAGACAAACTGATGATGCATTTTTAATTGATGCTAATCAAGATAAAATGTTATATCATGATGAAAAAAGAGAATTAACCCAGGATTTTATTTTTACGATAGATAAAAAAATAGATAATATGACATATGCCATAACGTCAAAAAATTATTTTGATATTAACACTAAAATTAAAATTGTAACTCCTGAAAAAGATATCAAAATTAAGATTGATTATATTTTAGATATTGATAAAAATCATATAGATATTGTTAGAACACCAATGACAAAATGTATAATTAAGTTAAAGGAACCAACAGAATTAGATACATTTTGTTTAGGAAAGATTGATTATGAATAAAATTATTTTAGGTAGCCATGTAGCACTAACATCTCCTGATTATTTATTAGGATCAGTAAAAGAAGCAATTAGTTATGGTGCTAACACTTTTATGTTTTATACTGGTGCTCCACAAAACACCATTAGAAAAGATACTCAATTATTTAAAAAAGAAGAAGCATTTTTATTGATGAAAAAAAATAACATTGATCCTGAAAATGTAATTGTTCATGTTCCATATATTATTAATCTGTGTTCTGCAAAAAGTGATACTAGATCTTTTGCAATTGATTTTTTAACAAAAGAAATATTAAGGGTTCATGATCTAGGATTTAAATATTTAGTTTTACATCCAGGTTCAAGGTTGGATCAAGAACTAGAAGTTGGGTTAAGACAAGTTATTGATGGCTTAAATCAAGCATTTGAAAATACAAAACATACTAATGTTGTTATTTTATTAGAAACTATGGCAGGAAAAGGTAGCGAAGTTGGTACTAACATATATGAGATAAAAACAATTTTATCAGGAGTTAAAAATAACGAGAGAATAGGTGTTTGTTTAGATACATGTCATTTATCAGATTCTGGAATTGATATTAATAATTTTAATCAGTATCTTGATGATTTTGAAAAAGATATAGGTCTAGATAAAATTAAATGTATTCACATCAATGATTCAATGAACCCAATTGGAGCAAGAAAAGATAGACATCAAAACATTGGTTATGGACATATTGGTTTTGAAGCACTTTTATCAGTTATTTATCATGAAAAATTATTAAATATTCCAAAAATATTGGAAACACCATATGTAGAATTGAACGGAAAATATCAAGCTCCATACAAAATTGAAATTGAAATGATAAAAGCAAAAGCTTTTAATGACTGAAAGAAATAATAGTATAATTATTTATAATTATATGTCTTATAAAAAGAATAAAAAATGATTATTTTCATCGATATTTATGTTATTAGCTACTAGTACAATATCTAGTAGCATTTATGTACTTAATGTGAATAAATATGAAGTTAATAAAAATACTGAAACTAATAACAACAAATTAACTAGAGCCACTGAATCTATTTCATTTAAATTGAAAGATATTGTTGATAGTTATCAAGCTGGATTTGTTGTTCATTCGATTAGTGAAATAGTAGTTGCTGTTCCATCTAGTTCAAACAACAGATCTCCTGATTTATCAAAAGTTTTGTTTAAAATATCATTAAATGATAGATTACTAACAGTTAGTAATAACTATAATAATAATCAAAGTCTTTGAGATGAAAGAATTGATTATAAAAATAATATGATGACTTCACCATCATCATATGATACACCAAATACTGATGGTTTATCACAAAATTATTTTAAATTAAGTGAATATAATCAAAGTACAAGTTTAGCTGGTACAAATAACATTTTATGAGATTCAAATAATTCTCTACCATCAAATATATCAGGTACAAGATCAATTAGTACAACAAATGCTTTCTTATTGCAAATGTCAATAGAAAACATGGATTCAGTTAGTTCAAATGAAAGAGCTCAAATTTTTATTAATAAAGGAACTGTTGAAAGTGCAGATTGAGATATTCCAAATTCTTCGCATGGGTGATCAGGTTCAAGTGGTCAATATATTATGGAAGGTTTTTTTGTTAATAATTTAGAAACAAATTCAGTCCAATATTATGCACCAAATACTGGAGTGCCATCTATTGGTACTTGAAGTATTAACAATAATGATGTAACCCAATCATATTTATCTTTACCAATTCAAGTTGCTTTTGAACAATTAAAACAAAATCCTTCTGATATTTCAGAAATTATAAATTTTAAACCTTCTTTGCTTTTACCTTCTATGGCTGATTTTAATGTTGTTTTAAACTTAAACTATGCAAACAATAGATTAGAGTTTAATTATGGAGATAACAATAATTTTAAATATATTTTTAATGCCGTTTCAAAAGGTTCATCTAGACACATTTTCCCATTTTATTTTGACACTAGTTCTATATCTCCTCCAGTAAAACCAGGAGTTTATATTAATGTTAAAGAAAATTTTGAAGCATATAGCACTAATGTAAGTATTATTTCAGGTTTTACAAAAGGAACATATATCATTCCATTAACATGAGCATTAGATAAGAATAGATATCCTAGTCAAGTTACAGAAGAAGAGATTAAACAATTAGCAATAGATCATATTGGTAATGCTCCAAGTAACTTAACTACTGATGATATTATTATTAATCAATCAAATAACTTTATAACAAATAATAGTAATGGTCAGGTATCATTCAACATAATTCTTAAAAGATATATCAATGATAATGGTGAAGAAGTAAACAACAATTATGGTTTACTATTTGAACCAAGACAAGTGATTTCGGGGTTCAAGCAAATTGCACCAACATCATTTAATAGTAATCATGAAATATTTAATGTTAATAAACCAAATGAGATTGCTACTAATCAAACAGCAGATGATATAAAGCAAATTATTGTTGATAATAGAAAAATATTATTTACTAGCTTAGCTTCTGATATTGGTGGAAATGAATTAACTGTAAATGATGTAGATGTTAATATTATTTCTTCATCAAATAGCCAGTCATCTCCATATGGTTCAGGTTATGTAGAGGCAAAAATAACTATTAAAAATAATTTTTTGTCTGAACCTTATGCATTAATCTCAAAACCATCAGATATTCCTATAGAATTTAAAATTATATTAACAGGATATAAAACGTTAAAGACGACAATTATTTATGATAATGTTCATATTCAACAAACATCATTATTAGCATCTGATCAAACTGAAGCTGATGTGTTGAATTTAGTTTTAGCTAACCCTTCATTATTTATCCAAGACTATCCAGAAGATTTAAATTTATCTACTGATTTTAAAATTAATAGGATTATCACAAAAAATAATTTAGGTAGTCCAGATATTTATAATGGTAATTTTGGATATTTAGTAGCAAATGTAACTATATCTAAAATAAATAATAGTTTAGGTGAAATTGAATACAACAAAACTTATGATCTTACTATTTCTGGTTATAAAAAAATAACCCCTACAAAAATTAATACATCAGTAACTATACCAAATATGTCAAATACATTAATAACTAACATCATTAATAATGATAATGATATTGTTAATTTAATTACTAGAAACCAAACTTTATTTTTCTCAAATACATCATTACCAAGCAATTATGCTGATTACATAACAGTACAAGATTATACAGTTTCTAATACTAATTCAACTTATCAATTAAGAGCTGTTATAACTCTTAAAACTTACTATAATAGTCAAGGTATATTAGTTAAGCCTTTAGATAGTTCATCACCATTAACAGCAACACTATTTATTTCAGGATTTAAAGTTATTAATCCAACATTGATTAATCCAGGTACATATATTGTTGCTGCTCAATATCAGAGTGCCTATGCTTCTACTATTTCAATTAGTACTCTAAAGGAAATTATTATTGCAACTCAAGGTGGAGTTGAATTAGGTTCAATAATAACAGGAAGTCGTCCTGATGGATTTTCAGTTGATAATTTATTAATATATGATATTAGAGCTAATAATATTTCTGGAACACTTAGATTTGATTTGAACATAAATTTACGTTATGACGATCAAGGTAATTTATCAACCGAACCATTTGCTACTAATTATTCAATTACACTTACTGGTTTTCAAATTTCTGAACCAACAAGACCAACACAAACAGATCCTTTAGTAGTGACAAGTAATTATGATAAATTAGTATCTCAAAGTGTATCAGTTATAAGAAGTGTCATTAATAAACACATAAATAATGAAGTATTAACAAGTAGTGAACAAGCAATTATTGACCAATTAAAATTATTTTTATGATCTGAAGGATTTACTGGTTATAAAGATCCTTTTGAATTATCACACATTTCAATTATCCAAATCAATAGTTGATCAAATCTTGATGGCACAATTCGATTATCTTTTTCATTAAACAGATATATGGATAGTAACGGTGATATTATTGAACAACCACCAATTACCATCATTAGAACAATTTCAGGTTTTTATAAAATAACACCTACATCTATTAATAAACAACAAAGCTGATTCACAGTACCATTAAATTTATATGGTTATGTTACTCCAAGTTATATTGTAGAAAATAATTTAATACCAGATGTAATTAAAAACTATGATGCACAGTATGATCTAAACTCAAATTTAAGAATTATTTTAGGTGATTTACCACCGGATTTTGATTATAATAAAAACTTAATTATAACTAATGTATCTATTGATGATACATATGCAACAATATCTTTTGATTTATCTATCAATTATTACTATAATAGTGTTAATGGTGAAATAGTTACTCCTGATAATGGTTTTGCATTATCTCCAGTAAGAATTCAGTTAAGAGGTTTTAGAACTATTCCATCTACATTAATTAATGGTATTGTTTTAACACAACAATATTTCTATCCTACTCAATATACAACAACAGGAAGCACATTAATTGTTAATATGCAAGATAAATCAAGTTTAAAATTTATTACATCTGAAGGTTTTGTTAGTAACATTAACAAAACAAGTAAAGATCCAACAGAAGTTGTTCAAGAATATTTAAATAGTATCTTTTATTATTCAAATAGTTTGTATGAAGAAGTAACTGCATCTCAACCTTTAGTAGTTTATAATCCTCAACCTAATAAATCTATTGAATTTGATGCTATTGTAGTTAACTCTATGGATAATATTTCAGGTACTATTAATATCACAGCAAGAGCAAAAGGATACTATTACAACAAAAGTAATGAAGCTACACAAATAATCAATGTTGATGGCAGTAATTATGCATACATTGATATTCAAATTAATGGATTCTTACTTGAAATTTATAGACAATTTTATGTTGATAACTTATTTATTATTTTAGCTGCTACTATTCCAGGTTTGATTATATGTATTTTCTTCTTAAGTTTAATTATTTGAAAAATGAAATCAAATAAAAGAAAAAAAGATAGTAATATAGATGAACTTGATGATTTATTAATTAAGGATTAATCAATGCAAAGAAATAAGGTTTTTATAGATATTGAAGCAAATCAAACAAAAGATAAACAAATAAAGTTATTAGAGATATCAGCAATTAAGCAAAATCTAAACAATCAAATTATTGATGATTTAAGTTTAGAAGCATATCAAGAAGAACCATTATCTAAAAGAATTGCTGAGTTATTATCAAAAGATCAATATTATTACCGCAATGCAAATTTAAAAGAAAGAGAAGTATATGATGAATTTTATAAATTTAGCTTTGATTGTGATATCTATTGTTGAGGCAATTATGATCAAACAATTTTAAGTGCAATTCAAAGAAGATATAAAATGGCTAGCATTCATTTAATTGATTTTTCAGAAATTATAAAAAATGAACTTAATTTAAAAGACAGTTTATCAATTAAGAAGATGTCAACAATTTTAAATATAGACAAAAAAGACTTAAGTCACCATGACTCATTAGATGATGCAAGATTGTTAAGGTATGTAGTCAATAAATACAATAACTTAAACCAAGATGAAAAAATAATCTTAGAACAAAATATTTATTATGAAAATTTAAGACCAAAAACTAATTGTAAATGTTGAGATTGTACATGCAATAAATGTAAATGTAATAATAATTATTTTAAGGTATGAATTTATACCAAAAATAAATCATATAAAATAAAAGAAGATATAAATTCAGAAAGTGAAATTATTAAATATAACTTTTCTATACATCTAAAAATTTTTAATGAAAAAAATAATCTAATTGATGATAAAAAGATCAATCAAACATTTGATTCTTTAGAACAAAGAACAAATTTTAAAAAACAATTTTATAATGACAACATATTTATTTATTTTAATAAAGCTATTTTTATTTCTAATAGTTTTGATGATTTCAAAACTTTTAAAAAAGATGAACCAAATTTTGATAATATTGATAATTATTTTTATTTAGTTTATAATAAACCATCAATTGACCATGAAACATTAATTGCAATTGATAATTTTTGGTCTAGTGATAATTGTAATTTTTCTAAAAATTGATATCGAGAGTAATATTATCATATTCTTAATAATAAGATTATCTAAAATTATAAAAATAGAAATAGCATTATTTTTTATTTACATAGTTGTATGATTGTTGATCATTAAAAGGATAGATGATTAAATCTTTACCATTTAATTTATCTTTTTCTTGTTTAATATCAATAACATTTATTTGATTGTTGTTATATGTTTTATAGTAATAAACACAATCATCTAAATCCATACAACATGAATATAATGTAATATCATCATTTGTTCCATGATCTGTTTCTACCTTAACACTCCCTCTTGGCATAGCTGAAGCATCAAGAATGTGAAAAAATTCAGTTATTAAACTATCTAATGTATCTCCTACATTTGATACTGATTTATAAAATGCTGCTCTTACAAATCTTGCTGGAGGAGTTAAATCACCAGGTAACCCAACAGTTCCAAAACCTTGACCAAAAGTTTTTAAACTATAATTGGATCAACTAACTTCATCTTTTTGCAGATTAACTAAATTTTGATACATACTCAAATTATAAAGATGTCAATCAAATGAAGGATTATTTGATAGAACACCTATAGGATTATCATACATTTGTATACCATCTTTATTTGGTTCGATTACAATTGATTCATTTTTATCAACTACTATAAAATGTAATGGAGCAACTGGTAAATTTTTTGATATTGGTTTATTAACAATGACAATATTATTTTTTTTAATAAAATTTTTTAAATCTTTAATATTTGTAAAATTTGATAAAATCCATCCCACTACTTCATATGGTGTAATTTCAAAAGCATTTTTAATCTCACCTGGTTCAAAATAATGTGCCGTTTCTGGATAATTTAATCCTGCACAAGCTAAACCTTTTTCATTGACAGCTTCTGCATATAATGGATATAATGTAGAATTATTTTCAATATCTTTAAAAGGAAAAGCCATTCCGATCATTGCATAATTTTGTTTATTTGATTTTTGGAATCTATAATTTCAAATGTAATTTCTTGGTGTAATAACTACTTGTTGTCCAAAACTAGTATCAATATCCATATTTCTACCAAAAACATTTGCTTTTTTATTTTTTAATGTAAGTGCTAAACACATATCAACTCCTCTTTTATAACACTAATATTAATTATTTAATAAAACATTCTTTACAAATGTATTTAATTGGATCATTTTCTAATCTTTTGAAAGCTTTCATATCTCTTTCATCTCTAATAGATGAACATAAACTGCATTCCGCTCTACGAAATTCTCTTGTTTTAATTTGTGGTCTGTCAAATTCATATTCTCATAATTCTTTTTTTGTCATAATTTACCTCTTTATTAGTATTAATTATATAAGATTAAGTTGTTAAATAAAGATTGATACTTAAAACACATGGATAAAATAGTTATTTATGAGAATGATTTTGCTTTGGTATCATTATTGTGTAAACTAAAACAGCATGTCTGCAAGTTCAACCAAGGTGTTAATTTTGCTTTGGTATCATTATTGTGTAAACTAAAACAGATGAAAAAGGTGAAAGACTATCAGTTATATTTTGCTTTGGTATCATTATTGTGTAAACTAAAATGGAATTGTTAATAATTGATTTTTAACCTTTGAAGTTTTCATGCAATTCTTTTAAATCATTCAAAAATGAATCATTTTTTAAGAAATGATAAAAATCATAAAATGATGGTAGATTAACCAAAATATATAAAGATTTAAAATTCATTAAAAAATCATTCAAATATTTTGAAATATATAAAGAATGAAAAACTTCTCTTATCATTCCATTTTTGCTTTCCGTGTTATTTCCAGATAATCCAAAATCTCTGTAGAATAAAATAATAAAATCAAATTTTTCAATTAATTGAAAAATATCAGAATTAATATGAGGATAATATTTATTACAAATATTTAAAAATTTTTCTCTATATTTTTGAATGCTTTTAATATTCATATTATTTGTAGTTTCTTTAGGTGCACTATATGTAGTAAATATATCAATAAAATTAAATATCAAATCATGAGACATATAATTTAAATCAATTATTTTAGCAACAAATAAAGATACAAAATTTTCAAAAGTATAATCACTATAAGATGTATACTTATTTAACACTTCATGTATTGCAAATGGTAAATTCATATTTTTTAAAAGTTTTAATCGCATACTACTTAAAGCATCTATTAAAGCTTTATGGTCATTATCGGATAAGATGGAATTAAGATTATTTGTTGGATTATTTTTTTGCAACTTTGCCGTAGCATTATTAAATATTCTATAAAGTTCGTCTAATTTTATACTATTTTGTTGGTCATCAATAAATTTAATTACTTCTTTTTTTAAATTTTCATTGAATTTATTTAATAATTCACTATTAACTATCATGTTGTCTATAATATGTAAACTCATAATCATCTTTAAATTTATAGCAATTCAATTATCATATATTGAAGATACTGTCATATTCAACAAAACTTTATTCATACTACTTGTTAGTTTTTTATTATCATATTTACTAACAAGATTTAATAATGATCCAAATTTATTTATTTTTTCATTTCATAAGCTCATAAATAAAGAATTACTTTTATCTCAAGATTTAAAAACATTTATAAATTTGTTATTCATATATAGATTATCAACATGAATTTGATGTTTTTTGAAAATATTATTGATATTAATTAGATTTTTTTTAAAATTTTTACTTTTTAATGATAGTAATTTTGATATTCAATGCAATTGGAAATCTACAACATCTTTAAGTTTATTTTGATCAATGTTTATTTTTTTAGCTTTTTCAACATAATAGTTATCAAGTTCTTTTTCAAAGTTGTTATTGTGTTCAGATGCAAACGTTATGAGTTTTTCAACCATTTCTTTTGATTCAATTTTAATAAAATTTAAACAATTAATTCTGAAGGTAAAAATCATTTCATAAATAAGTTGTTGCTCTAAATAATTCTGTTCTTTAATAATTTTAAAATCAATACACATGTTTAAATGATACACTAAATATTTTATATTTTCATAAAAAGACATAGTTATTAAATAAAATTTTATTTTTTCTCCAATTTTTTAAAAACAATGTAAAATATATAAGTCATATAATATTTAGGCAAAAGAAAGGAAATAAAATGGCTGTTCAACAAAGAAGAGTTTCAAAATCAAGAAAAGGTATGAGAAGAGCTCATGACCATTTAGAAGTTCAAACAACTGTTGCATGTAAAAATTGTGGAGCACAAAAACAACCGCATAGAGTTTGTCGTGAATGTGGATATTACAAAGATAGAAATGTTATTCAAGGATAATAATGCAAAAAGATAAAAATAATAATAATATAGATTTTATAAAAATAGAACCATACCAATCAAAAAATAAAAAAGAAAAGTATTGTTCTAGTAAAACTGTTATTGTTAGTTTTAGTTGTATTGCTTTTGTAATGGTATTAAGTTTTTTAATAGTTTGCCTAATTAGATATTTTGGATAAATAATGAATTTAAATGATAATTGTATATTTTGTAAAATTATAAAAAAAGAAATTCCATCAAAAATAGTGATGGAAAATAAAGGGGCTATTGCTTTTTTAGATGTTAATCCTATAGCAAACGGTCATACTATTGTAATTCCTAAAAATCATTGTTGTGATTTAGCAACATGCAACAAACAAGATTTAACTGATGTAATTAATTTAGTTCAGGATGTTTCAAGATTATTAGAATCAAGTAAACTTAAACCTTGAGGATTTAATTATTTGTCTAATCAAGGAAATATTGCGGGACAAGAAGTTTTTCATTTTCATATGCATGTAATTCCAAAATATGCAAAAGATGAAGGTTTTATGTTCAGTAAAGGAAAACATTATTTATTACCAATTGATGAAGTATATGAATATGTAGCAAGTTCATCAAAACAATATAATAAACTTTTTAATAAATAAAATTAATCTCTTAAATATATATTGTTAATATTAACTGGTTTGTTAGTCTTATCATCATATTCAACTATTACTGCACAAAACTGACTAGATCCACTAGCCTCAGTTAATCTAAATCTTTCAGATTCTCCTATAAACATTGATACAATTGTATCTGGTTTTGCCCCAATAATTCCATCACAAGGACCGGTCATTCCCACATCTGTAATATATGAAGTATTATCTTTTATGATGCTATCGTTTGTTTGAACATGGGTATGGGTTCCAAAAATTGATGAAACTCTTGATTTAAAATATACAAAAAACGAATTTTTTTCACTTGTGGTTTCTGCATGAAAGTCAACAATATCAATATCCACTTTATTATTAGTATTTAATATTAAATCCATAGCATTAAATGGATTAGTTACAAAATTCATACTTAATGATGAACCTAATAAATTGGTTATTCTAATTTTTTTATTATTATGCATAACAATTTTAGAACCTACACCATATAAAGCATAATCTGCATTATCTGTCATAATGATATTGAATGGTCTAATTATTTTATCTTGATTTAATACATCAATATAATCTTTTTGTTTTCAAGTATGATTACCCATGGTGATAAAATCAATTCCTAAATTAATTAATTCATGATAATCATGAATATTTAATCCTCTACAGTTAGTAGTATTTTCAGCATTTGCTATAACAAAATCAACACCATATTGATGTTTTATCTTTGATAAATGTTTTTTAATTGCTTCAATTCCTAATTTTCCAAATATATCACCAATAAATAATATTTTCATTTTTAATATTCTTTTCTATACATATATTTTAATAAAAAGATGGCTAAGTGCCATCTTTGTGTTTATTTATAAATGGTGCGCATAAAGAGACTCGAACTCCCACTCGTTAGAACTAGATCCTAAGTCTAGCGCGTCTGCCAATTCCGCCATATGCGCTTAATGGTGCCGTCGATAGGAATCGAACCTACAACCTACTGATTACAAGTCAGTTGCTCTACCGTTGAGCCACGACGGCTAAATGGTGGAGTGTGAGGGGATCGAACCCCCGACCCTATGCTTGTAAGGCATATGCTCTCCCAGCTGAGCTAACACTCCATAGTTCATAGTCCTATACTATAAACTTTTATAATGATAATTTTAAAATGGTGACCCGTACGGGATTCAAACCCGTGAATGCACGCGTGAAAGGCGTGTGTGTTAAGTCGCTTCACCAACGGGCCATGGCGGCCACAGTAGGGATTGAACCTACGACCAACCGGTTAACAGCCGGTTGCTCTACCGCTGAGCTATGTGGCCATTTGTTTGTTGTATATACATTTTTAAAGTATTACAAATATACATTGTATACAACTCTACTTAACTTTTGATTTTTGGAGAAATAAGGTATTTATTGTATATACAACATATCTATTATATAAAAAAAGTTTATTTTTTAATAAAAAACTTATAAAATTGTTGAATTTTATTCAATTTTAACTACTTGAAAAGTATCAAAAATATTAAATTAATGATAATAAGTTAATTTTTATAGTATACTTATTATGTTATTTTATATAGATAAATAATTATAAAAGGAGAAAAAAATGGCTTTCGGAAGAGATAATAATTCAGCACCAGGCGCAATGCCTCCACCACCTCCAGGAGCACCACGTCCACCAATGGCACCAGGTTCAGCTCCAACTGCACCAATGGCAGGAGCACCAAGACCTCCTATGCCTACACCTCCAGGAGCACCACGTCCACCAATGGCACCAGGTTCAGCTCCAACTGCACCTTTATCACCATCACCAAGTCCAGCTGCTCCAGCAGGT
>CASESV010000007.1 GCA_949290735.1 uncultured Mycoplasmataceae bacterium | reverse complement strand
TTGCCATAATGTTCTCCTAATACATATATTATTAGGAAGAAATGCTAAATATGTTAATTTTTATAAGTAGGGCTCATTTTCGCTAAGTATTAGCTGAATAAAAATAGTAATTAAAAAAATAAGCTATCTTATCATATTTGACAAAGTTGATCATTTACTCACATCAAAGTTATCAATATCATCCTTTGTAAAATGATAATAAAAATTAGAATAGAATTTAGCTGTTTTTTCATTGAAAATGGTATCATATTCTATTCAATAAATACCGTGATTATTTTTTGATGGTTTATCAATAGCTCATTTATGTGTTATTGAAGAATTACCTTTATTCAATTTTAAAGTATCCAAAACAATTTCTTGTTTTGTTTCTGGATTTAAATACTTAAGTTTTAATGTAATTTCATTTTTAATATTTAACATGTTGTGTAATGTGATATTTAAAGCTATTTTATTTTCATATCAATTCTTACTATTGTCATAATAATTTGTATTCTTTTTAGATTGTGAAAATAAACCTTCATAATCAGGTAATGTTTTTGTTTTTACTATTTGAATTTCAAAAGTTTTAGTACGTTTTTTTTCATTATTCAAACCATATGGATAATATTCAAAATAATAATATCCTTGATAACTACCATCAACATCCTTTAATCTAACATTAATTCCTGTACTATCTAAATAAAGCTCTTCTCTAACTTTTTTAAAGTTACCACTTTTTGATTTAGAATGATAAATATCAAAAGCAATATTGTTATTATTGCTAATTAAGTCAGATAAATTATCAATTAGTAGTAATTTATTTAGCGGTAATGCATCAATTTGATTTACATAATCTTCTTCATATTGATAAACATCACTTAATTCATTCATTTTAATAATTCCTTCACTAGTAATTTTTGGAATAAATGAATTATATTTTATTTCGAGTTGTTTTATAGTATCATCGAAATTTTTAATTTGACCATTATTTAATTCTTGCTCTAAATTATACAAATATTGTAAAAACTCTTTTTTTGATTCTTTAGAAACATTATTAACTGGATCTGTACCAATCATATATGTACTTGCAATAGTTCTATATAGTAATATTTTTCTATATAATTTAGAATTATTATCACTTGTTGAGTTTAAAAAGCCATATTCTTCACTAGTTAAATCAAGTTTTGAATATGTTTTGTTTTTTCATAAATTTTGTCCCTCACCATAAGGATTGGATGTATAGTATATATTTCCATCTTTAATATAGAAATTAAAATCTCTTAATGTTGCTTTATGATACTCAAACGTTTGGTTAATCAACTTACATTCTTTAGTTTTTAAATCAATAATTAAAAATTTTACTGAATTATCAAGATCAGTTTTTTTAACATTTGTAGCTAAAACAATCTTCTCATTATAACCAAATGAATGATATCTAAAAGAAGATTGGCTAAATCATTTAAAGATGTTGCATATTTCATTGCTTACATTAAATCCAAACTTGTTTGGATCAGGATTTGAAGGATTACCAAAATCAATTACAACTTCATAAGTATTAGATGTTACAAATTTAGATCTTACCAATTTATTATTATTCCTGCTATCTGTTTGATATTTATTATCATAACAATAATAATATCAATAACCATCATAATATACAGGATTACTCTTGTAGTTATATTTTGTACTTACCAAAGTATCAGGAATTTTTCTAGTTTCTAGTGAATTATTATCATATAGTTTTTTTCAAGGAACATTAAAAAATAAATTTGAATTATAGTGTTCATCAGATGGATAGATCTCATATGGGTTAGAAGAAAAATTAAATATGACATTTTCAAGAATTAAATTGGTTGCTCAAAATGAAATTGGAGCATTGTAACTTCCATTTCTTCCATAAGCAAATGTAGGATCCATTGCATATCATTTTTTAGTATTTGTTCCTAATAAATCATCAATATAAACTCAAACAATTTCATGCATTGCTGAATAATTTATATTATTATGAGAAGTAACCATTGGAAGTGATGGAACACCTACAATATTACATAATAAAGACATTAAACTTGCATAGTCAGCACATACTCCTTTATGATTTACTATTGTTGCCTCGATTGAAGATGAATCTTCATAATTTAAATAATTCGCTACATAATAGTATGCAGTTCATGCTTTATCAATACCACTCATATCATGACTTATAAGATTCAAAAAATTATTTACAAACTCAATAAATGAATCTTTATAGAAACCTTGATTTAATCATTTATCAGCATAATAATCAAATATTGCTCCTTTATATGTAGATAATGAGTGAACATAAAATGTTTCATTCATTGTTGCTTCATTATTTCAATCTCTATTTTTTCATGAAATTTCTTGTCCTGATTCATCTTTGATATTGATTTTAAATACTGGGTTTGAAAATGCTAAATAAGGAAAATATTTTCATCTTGTTGTAATTCATTTTGCAAAAGCATCTGCCATTAATGATGCATTAATTCTTCTTTCTCCGAAAGTCACTTCAACATAATTCATATTTCCAATATGTTTATCTAGCATTTCTACTAGATCATCCATTGTAATTTTGTTATCGTCAACTTTTGGAAGTAAAACATTCCCTCACTTAATTTCTTCTTGTGTAATAGGTTCCTTTCCTGGTCTATCACTTGGAATGTCATTTGGATTATCATCAATAATAATTTCATCTGGATTAGGTGGTTGTATTTTAGAAAAGCCTGTAAATGTTAATTTTTTTTCAATTATTGATGATTTACTTGGATCATTTGTAGCTTCATTTAATGTTGCTACAAAAGTTAATTTACCTTCATCATCATTAGGTAAAATAGAAGAAATGTTTAAATTAGCATTTCAATTATAACTTGATGAAAGATTATTAGTTTTAAAAACATACCCTTTATTTGCAATTAGTTTATTTTTAATTCAGGTTGATGATATAGTTGAATCTGATGCATAATAATTTTGATCACCATAGTTATAAGTTGTGGTTTCATTGAATGAAATTGTATAATAATTATTTTGGTTATTTATTTGAAAGCCGGTAAATTTAAAGGGTTTGCTAATACTTTCATTATTACTATTACAATTATTAAGTTCTAATTTAAAAGTTACAGTGCCATCATAATCATTTGAATTAATATTACTAATAACTAAATTTTGATCATAAAAATCATCATTTTTTTGATCGGCATTATTAAATATTTTTTCTTTATTATTTATTACTTGTTTTTTAATAAACATTGCATCAACACTTGATGCTAATTTATTACTAAATTCTAAATCTATAAAATCATTAGATGTTTTAAATGATATATTAAACGGTTTTTCATTAGATGCAACAGCTTTTTTAGCATTAGATAATGAAACTAAAACTATTGGAATTATTGTTAACCCCAATATTAATGAACACATAGAACCAATTAATATTAGTTTCGATTTAATTTTTTTCATATAAATACCTTATTTTTTAATTTATTAATTATATATTATTATTTTAATATAACAATTTTTTTATTGTAAAATAGAAGTATATGGCTTTCGAAACTAGATACAAAAAATATAAATTAGCAACTTTGATCTTATCATTATTTTTTGGTAGTACATTTGCTGCTGGTCTTATTTGTTTATTTGGATTCACATTAAATGTAAACACAAACATTACATATTATGCTTTAGCTCAAAATAATACAGATAATCAAGAATTAATAAAACCATGAGTTCTAGATATAGATAATATAAAATCTCGAAAAGCTTCTATGGATACTCAAAGTGGTAAGACTTTTAATATAACACTGATAGATAAATACAATTTAAATAATTCTATTTTTAAAGTGAATGTTAATTTATCTATCGGTTGAAATAATGCAACAAAAATTAATAGTGCTTCTGTAGAAAATGCTAGTAAAAATCTTAATACTTACAATAATCAAATAACTTTTCAAGATTTTTTAAAAACAACTGTGAGTAGCTTAAATCCTAAATATAAACAATTAAATGATTTTATGAATGAAAGATCAAAATCTATTGCAACACAAATTCAAAATTTAAATACTTTAAAAAATCAATTTAATAGTTATGAACAAGAATATTCACTTATTGAAGAAATCTTAAAGAAAGAAGATGATAGAACAAAAATAAATGATAGTAGAAATAATATTAATGAAATAAATAATTTAGTTAAATTAAATTTAGAAAGTTTTAATAATGAATTGGCTTTCAATAATAAAGTAAATGATGTTAGGGTTTTATTTTTTGCATCACTTAGTTTATTTTTATTTAGTGGAGCTTGCTTATTAGCATCATTAATTCTTTTATGTTTACAAATAAAAGAAAAAGTTCGTGGAGAATACGAAATACAAAAAGAACAATTTGATTTATCATTATTCAGATAATTTAGATTCTGATATTTTGATTATTTGATCCCTCAATTCAGCAGCTAGTTCGTATTCTTGATTTTTAGCAGCTTTTAACATCATTGCTTTTAATTGTTTAATAGAAAGTGTTTTGTTTTTCTTTGTAGTTTTTTCATCAATATCAAAATAATCTAGATCATTATGAATTGGTTTTGAAATAGTTTTTGGAGTAATATTGTGTTGTTTATTGTATTCAATTTGTATTTGCCTTCTTCTATTTGTTTCGTCAATTGCTTTTTTCATATCTTTAGTAACTTCATCACCATACATGATAACTCTTCCATTAATATTTCTTGCAGCTCTTCCAATCATTTGAATTAATGATTTTTCATTCCTAAATAAACCTGGTTTATCAGCATCAAAAATAGTAACTAAGCTAACTTCAGGAACATCAATACCTTCTCTTAGTAAATTAATTCCTACTATAGCTTCATATTTATCTCTTCTTAAATCATTTAAGATTCTTGATCTTTCAAGAGTTTTTAATTCATTATGAAGATATGCAATTTTAAATCCTCTTAATTGTAAAAGATCTGTTAATTCTTCAGCCATTCTAATCGTCATTACAGAAATAAAAGTTTTATTATTTTGTTTTCTTTGATTAAATAATTCGTTTATTAAATCATCAATTTGATTTTTTGTTGGTCTTATTTCGATTTCTGGGTCCAATAAAAATGTTGGTCTAACAATTTGTTCAACAACATAATTTTTACTTTCATTTATTTCTCATTCATTAGGAGTTGCACTAACATAAATAACTTTATCCATCTTTGATTGCATTTCATCAAATTTTAATGGTCTATTATCTAATGCCGATGGTAATCTAAATCCATATTCTACTAATGTTGTTTTTCTAGATTTATCTGTTTCATACATTCCTCTAAATTGTGGTAATGAAATATGTGATTCATCAATAACTAACAACCAATCATCACCATAAAAATCTAATATTGTATATGGTGTTTCTCCTGGCTTACGATGTTCAAAATGACGAGCATAATTTTCAATTCCAGAACAAAATCCAAATTCTTTTATTGCTTCTAAATCATATTTAGTTCTTTGTTCAATTCTTTGTGCTTCAATAAGTTTTTCATTTAATTTAAAATATTTAATTCTTTCTTTTAACTCTTCTTCTATAGATTCAAAAGCATCTTTTGATTTATAAATATCTGCAATATATTCTTCAGCTGGTGAAATTATAATGCCTTTTAAATTTTCTATAACCTTACCTGTCAAAGGTTCTATTTTAGTAATTTTTTCTATAGTATCTCCAAAAAAAGATATTCTAATAATGTACTCATCAGTATATCCGTATGCTATATCAACAATATCACCTTTAACTCTAAAAGTACCTGGTTTTAAATCTACATTATTAAATTGATATTTTAAGTTAACAAGTGTGGATTTCAATTTATCTAGACCATATTCTTGATTAACATGCAAATAGCTTTGAAACTCCTTAAATTGAGCTTTTGATACAGATGCATAAATTGCAGCAACAGATGCAACAACAATAACGTCATCATAAGAAGCTAAGGAGTTTAATGTTGATAAACGCATCATTTCTATTTCTTGATTTGCTTTTGATGATTTTTCAATGTATGTATCTGAACTTGGTAAATATGCTTCTGGTTGGTAAAAATCAAAGTAAGAGACAAAATATTCAACTCTGTTTTGTGGAAATAATGCTTTTATTTCTTGATATAATTGTCCAGCTAATGTTTTGTTGTGAACCATTATTAATGTTTTTTTCTGAATTTTATTAATAATATTGGCTATAGTAAAAGTTTTACCAGTCCCAGTAGCTCCTAATAGTACTTGTGATTTAGTTTTTTTAAAATTATCAATTATTGATTCGATTGCTTTTGGTTGATCACCACTTGGCACTTTATCGGTAATTAATTTAAACATAAAATCCTCTTAATATATGTTAATAAAATTTTTGTGAATTTTTAATGATTATTTTATTTAGTCTTCTAAAAAATCAAAGAGTAAAAATAAATAACCCAATTAAACCCAATAGACCTAGAACAACAATTGGACTACCCGCAGGTGTTCCATTTACTGTTTTCATCATTCAATTTAAATTTGTTAGCCACCCATAAACACTATGTCTTGCAATAAATGGTAAAGTATATAAATATATTCCATAAAATATTGGATAGATTACACCCTTGGAATAATAATCATATGTTGATTCAAGTTTATACTCTTTATTAATTGAAAATGTATTAATTGCAAATCATATAAAAAATATTTGATTAATTAGATGTAGCCAAAAAAATTTAACAATATTTAATGTTATCATTTCATTGATATTATTAAAAATTAAATAAGGAACAATCATTACATTTGCAACTAAACCAACTATAAATATATATGATGTGTTATATGTTAATAAAGTATTATGAGCAAAGAATCTTTTTTTATTGAAAAAGAAAAAGAAAAAAAGAAATAACCAACACAATATATTATTTTGCTGAGTAAAATATGAAGCAACATTAAAAATAAAATAATGTTCATCTTTATTTAATGAATTTTGCTCATTTGTAGGAATGAAAATCAAAATTAAACCGATAGAGAATATTAATAAAGTGAAATAATATAGGATAGTATTTCTAATTACTTTATTAATACTTATTTTTCCTTTTAATCAATCAATAAACTCTTTGTGATCTATTTGTTGTGTTTCATACTTGTTAGAAAAAATATATCTAATAAAGATTTTTAGATATCGATTTTTAATTAATATCACAAATAGATATATTGAAGAGAATGGCACAAGAGAGCTTAATCAAAATATAAAATTATGCACACCGTATAGTTTATATATAATAATTAATCTTAAATTAATAAAAAGTAATGCTAAATAAAATATACTCAAAAACAATCATCAAGATCTTATTGTGTTATATATTACAGGCAATTCTCCAACATCAAGAATTGCCCATCCATAAATATTAAATGAATAAATAGTATAGTAAAATAAAACAATAATTGGTATTAATAAAATAAGTTGCATTATAGATACAATACAACTTATTGATATTTTATTAATAATATCAGAAGAGTAATTATTTTTTAATTGCATCACGTAATGAAACTACTTGATTTGGGTTTGGTCTATGATTAATAGCACTTGGTCCTCTATTTACTTGACCTGATCTATATGATGTATTAGGTCTTTGTCCAAGATTGATAGATCTTTGACTTGGATGCATAGGTCTTCTTTGATTAAGTGATCTTTGTTCTAATTGCATTTTTCTTTCATTTTCTGCTCTTTCAATTTCTTTTAAACGAGCTTGTTCACGTTCATATTCTTCACGTTTTCTTGCTTCTTCTAATAGTCTTTCTCTTTCCAATCTTTCTCTTTCTTCTTTCATCTTACGATGAGCTTCTTCTAATTCTTTTAATTGATAATCATAAACAACTTTTTCAAGTTTTTCTTTTTCATCAAGTAATAATACTAATCTATCTTTAATGTCACGTAATTCATCATTTTCTTTTTTGTAAATTTCTTCAATTTGTTTTGAGTATTCTAATTTTTCATTTTCAATTTCTTTAATCAAGTCATCAGAATGATTCATCAAAGCTTCAATATTTTGATCTTTTACATCAATAATATTTTGATACTTTTCATTAATTAAGTTAATATGTTTATCATCTAATTCTCTTTGAATTCTTTCAATTTCAAAATAATTCGGTCTTTCTATTCTTAAATTATGATTATATGATTCTGGTTTTAAATTATCAGATCTTGCAAATTTACCATCATCTCTTGGAGATTTGTAATTGTTATATGATGGTGTAGTATTTTCAAATACTGGCTTTGGTTCTAAATTAAAATCTTGTCTATTAGTTGGTTGATTTTGTTCATCAATAATAAACTCAGATCTAACAAATTCATTTGAAGGTTCAACATTGTACGTTTCAACTTTAGTATCAATTGGAATAGTTGGAATTGGTGATGCTGATTGAGATTTTTGTTCTTCATTTTTAACTTCATTAATTATCTCATCGATACCTTCTAAATCTATTGGTTTAACATCAATATCATTATTAACAACATCCATCACTTGCTTTAAGAAATCATTATCATCATTTTGTGGTTTTGATTTAATCTCTTGTGGGATAGGTGGTGGAGGTGGAGGCATTGTATTGTGTTGGGGTTGTGGAATAGGTGGTGGAGTAGTTTTAATTTGTTGAGGTTCAACAGTTTCTATATTTTTCTCACCATTTAAAATTTCATCTACAACATCTTGTACATTATTTCCAATCTTATTATCATTCATACCTTTACCTTCTTTCTTACTCATTTGATTTTGTTGATCAAATCTAATTAATTCATTATCTGACTTATTATCAGAATTTGAGACATTACTTAACTCTAAATCTTCAATTGTATTTTTTCTTGGTATTAAATTTTTAATATCAAGTTGACTACTATCCATTATTAAATTACTTTTATCTTGTAATTTTAGTTCTGTTTTTTGAACAAAACCATTTTGTGAATTCATTATTGAAGATATAACTTCTTTTGCAATATCTATAGTAATATTATAAAATAATCTATCAGAATCTTCTACATAAATATTTAATGGGGTTTTTTGTTCATAACTTCTTAATGAAACTCCATCTCTTAATTTTTGTATTTTATCTAAAAAGATTGTTCAATATCTATCTAATGTAGAAATGGTTATTGACTTTCACTGTTCATTATTTGCTTCTTTATCATTTTCATTATAAATTCTTACTAACTCATTTGAAATTTCATTAACAATTAATTCATAAACTTTTACATCTGTTAAATCTTTTAGTTGTTCAGGTTTTAATTTTAATTGATAATTTAAAGACACATAGATTTCTTTTATCAAATTATCATAATCAATCATGTTAACATTTTGTTCGTCACGATTAGTTGAAACAAAAACATCAATCACTCTTGGAACCATTTTTTGTATAATTGCCAACATATTTTTTGATAATAAAATGTTATTTCTTTGTTTATAAACTAATTCTCTTTGTTCACTTAATACATAATCATAATCAATTAAATTTTTTCTGATATCAAAATTTGATCCTTCAACTCTTTTTTGTGTTCTATCTAATAATCTAGAAAAGAATTTTAAATCAATCATTTCTTCTCCAAGTTTGTATTGTGCTTTATCAAATTTATCACTAGCAAATCTTCTGAACAATGAATCTTGAAGTGAAATAAAAAATCTAGATTCGCCTGGATCACCTTGTCTTCCAGAACGACCTCTAAGTTGGTTATCAATTCTTCTAGATTCATTTCTTTCTGTTCCTAGAACATATAATCCACCAAGTTCTTTAACACCTTCACCTAATTTAATATCAGTTCCCCGACCTGCCATATTTGTTGCAATAGTAACTGCACCTTTTTGACCTGCTTTTTTAACTATTTCAGCCTCTAACTGATTATTTTTTGCATTTAATACTTGATGTGGAATTTTTAAATGATCTAGTAATCGGTGTAATAATTCCGAGTCTTCAACAGAAACTGTACCCACTAATACTGGCTGTCCTTTTTCATGACGACGTTTAATCTCAGCAGCAACATATTTTCATTTTGCTTGTTTGCTTGAAAAAATATAATCTGGCTGATCAATTCTTTTTACTGGTTTATTTGTTGGAATATCAACAACAACCATATTATAAATGTTCAAAAATTCATTCTTTTCTGTTAATGCTGTCCCTGAAAAACCTGCTAATTTATTATACAAACGGAAAAATGATTGATATGTAATAGTAGCGACTGTTTTATTTTCAGGTTCAATTTCCACTCTTTCTTTTGCTTGAATAGCTTGATGTAATCCCGCTGAATACATTCTTCCTTCCATTACCCGACCAGTAAATGTATCGACCAATGCAATTTCATTAGCTCCAGTTTCTTTATTTTTTTGAATAATATATTCTTTTCCTATTTCCATAATATAATTCGCTCTTAATGAGTTCATTATTTTATGGACAATCTCACTATTTTCAATATCATATAAATTTTTAATTTTAAAATGTTCTTCTGTTTTTCTAATTCCATTATCATTTAAATTTATTGCATGTGATTCCAAATCAATTACATAATCATCAGGTTTTAGTGACTTAACAAAATCATCAACTTCAATGTAAAGTTCAACTCCTTCATCAGGATTAGCTGCAATAATTAATGGAGTTCTGGACTCATCAATTAAAACTGAGTCAGCCTCATCAACAATCGCAAAATTTAAGCCTCTTTGCATTTTATCTTCATATTTTTCTACCATATTGTCTCTTAAGTAATCAAATCCCAATTCTGAGTTTGATACATATGTGATATCACAAGCATACATTTTCCGTTTTTCATCAGGTTGCATTGTTGATAATACACACCCGACTGTAATACCTAATTCTCCCAAGGCTTCTTGAGAAAATTTCATATCACGCTCAACAAGATATTCATTAACAGTAACAATATGTACACCTTTTTTTGATAATGCATTCACATATGAAACTAATAAAAGTGTTAAGGTTTTCCCCTCTCCAGTTTTCATTTCTGCAAAGTCACCAAAATGTGCAACTATAGCACCAATTAGTTGGACTTTATACGCTTTCATTTTATGAACTCTATAAATGATTTCTCTAGCTATAGCAAGCCCATCAATTAAAAAATTATCAAGTTGTGCCCCTTGTTGAATTTGGTCCATCATACGATAAGATAAATTTCTTAACTCTTTAGTTGAGATAGAGGCATATTTCTCTTCTTTAGACAACACTAAATCTGCAATCTCAGAAGCTTTTTCAAGAACTCTAATTCTTGGCGAAACTTTTTTGATTTTTAATTTAACATCGTTAATTAATTTTGCTCGTCTATTATCTGAATACATAATTATAATTTATATTATTTTATCAAAATATTTGATTTTTAATATGTATAGTTAAAACTAATCATAAAATAGAAAAAAATAAATATCTAATATTATTACTTATTACTATTGAATTAGATAATTAAAAGTGATCTTTTTTAACTACTCCAAAAAAAGGTAAATTTCTAAATTTTGATTTGCTATCAACTCCAAATCCAGCAACTCATTCATCTTCTATCATAAACCCATTCCAATCAGGAACAATTTTTCTGTCTTTATAGTTTTTTATTTTTTTATTAAATAAAACACAAATTTTTACATCCTTTGCTCCATTTTCCAATAGATATTTTTTAAACATATTTAATGTATATCCTTTATCAATTAAATCTTCTAATATTAATATTGTTCGATTATTAACTATAGACATATCAATATGAATATTAATTTTTGGATTTTTATTTGATTTTATATCGTTACCATATGATGATATTTTTGTTGCTCTAACAGATAAATCAAAATTTAATAGTGGTAATATGTATCCAGCAAATACTATAGAACCATCTAATATTGGTACAACTAATACATCTTTTTTGTCTGCATAATATTTATTAATTTCTTTTGCTAAAGATTTAATTCTTGCAACAATTTCTCTTTTTTTATAAAGTATTTTTTCAAAATTCTTTTTCATTATTTTTTCTTACCTAAAACCTTGTTGTAAATATAATCAATATTTTTTAAATGATAATCATATGATAACAATTCATCTATATTTTCTATATATTTAGATAAATTACTCTTTTCTATTTCATTTATAAAATCATTTTTATTAGTAAGTTTTTTATTTGTAATAATCTGTATCTTATCATATGCATCCTCTCTTGATAAATTATTATTTTTAATAAGATAATTTAAGATAGAACCACTAAAAATTTTTGCATTTGAGGTCTTAATATTTTCTAACATCTTTTTTTTATTAACACCCATTTCAGATATTGTTTTTATAAATCTTCTTAATACATAAACTAAAATATTAATAGCATCTAGAAATATTATCCTTTCAACTGATGAGTGTGATATATCTCTTTCATGTCACAAATTAACATTACGATTTGCACTAAGAGCATATCCTGATAGCAATCTAGTTAATCCACAAATATTTTCAAAATTAATAGGATTCTTTTTGTGTGGCATTGCACTAGAACCTTTTTGATTTAAATCAAAATATTCAGAAATCTCTTCAATTTCAGTACGATGTAAATGTCTAAGTTCTGTTGCTCATTTGTCTAGTGACAAACCTATATTATTTAATGTGTCAAAATAAAAAGAATGATTGTCTCTTGATATGATTTGAGTTGAGAATAAAGCAGAATTAATTTTTAATTTTTTGCAAATGTATTCTTGCACAAATGGTGGAGTATTTGCATATGTTCCTACTGCACCGCTTATCTTGCCAACTTCTATATCATTTCTTGCTAGAGCAAATCTTTTTATATGTCTATCTAATTCATTTACTCATCCTAGTATTTTTAAACCAAAAGTAGTAATTTCAGCATGCATACCATGTGTCCTACCAATAATATATGAATATTTATGTTTTAATGAAATTTTAGTTAATTCTTTTTTAAGGTTTTTGAGTTCTTTTTCAATAATGTCATTTGATTGCCTTAGAGCAACTGCATTTGCTGTATCAACTACATCTGTTGATGTTAAACCATAATGAATTCATTTTTTAACATCATTATTCATAAATTTACTTATTGCTCTAGTGAATGCAATAACATCATGTTTTGTTTCTTTTTCTATTTCATAAACATCATTAATATTAAAACCAATAGTTTTCTTTATCTCATTTATTTCATTTATAGGTATGACTTTTAATTTAGATAAGGCTTCACAGTTTAATAATTCAATATTTAATCAGTTTTGGAATTTATTTTCATCAGATCAAATTTCAATTATTTCTTTAACTTCATATCTTTTTATCATAATTACTTTACCTTTATTGTTTGATCTCTTTTCGGTCCAACTGAAATGTATGAAATTTTAACATTTAAAATTTTCTGAATAGTAGTTAAATATTTTTTACAATTTAAAGGTAAATCATCATATTTTTTTATCATTGATATGTCTGATTTTCATCCTTGAACTTCAATATACTTGGGTTTACATTTGCTGTATAAATCAACACTTGTTGGAATATAGTCTATAGTTTTTGAATTTAGTGAATAATTAATACAAATCTTGATTTTATCCATTATTGATAAAACATCTAATAATGTAATAGCTAATTCTGTTGCTCCAGTTATTTCAATTGCATATTTTAATGCAACAAGATCAATTCATCCTATCCTTCTAGGTCTTTTTGTTACAGTTCCGAATTCATTACCTTTTTCTCTAATTGAATTTGCTATTTTCTGGTCTTTAATTTCAGAACAAAACGGTCCCTCACCTACTCTTGATGTATATGCTTTAACAATACCTAGAACATTATTTATCTTTGAAATTCCAATTCCAGTTCCTGAACTCATGCCTGTTGCAACATTAGATGATGTTACATAAGGATAAGTCCCAAAGTCGATATCAAGCAACACACCTTGAGCACCTTCTAATAAAATCTTTTTATTGGAATTTATTGCTTCGTTTAATAATTTAGTGGTATTACATACATATTTTTTAATTTTCTTACCTAGTTCATAATATTTTTTTGCAACTTGATTAACATTAATTTTTTTATATCCATAATTTTTAAAAATAATATTTTTATCTCTTAATGAAAGTGTTAATTTTTGCTTTAAAATATCGATATTAAATAAGTCACAAATTCTTATTCCTATTCTTGAATATTTGTCAGTGTATGTTGGTCCAATACCTTTTATTGTGGTGCCAATTTTTTTATTTCCTTTATTATCTTCAATTAGTTTATCCATTAAAATATTAAAATCAAAAATAACATGTGCTTGATCTGATACATAAAGTTGATTTTCTATTTTAAATTTATTTTTCTTTAAATACTCTATTTCAAATAATAGTGTTTCAGGATTAACTACACAACCATTTCCAATAACAACTTTTTTTGATTTAAAAATACCTGAAGGAATTAATCTTAAAGAATATTTTTGATTATCAAAAGCTATTGAGTGTCCTGCATTATCACCACCTTGATATCTAACAACATAATCATAATCATCTGATATTAAATCTGTAAATTTACCTTTACCTTCATCGCCATATTGTAAACCTATAATTACATTTACATTATTCATATATCCTCTTTAAATTTAAATCTAATCAACAATAATTTGATTATACAATAATTATTATCCAAAATTCTACTCAAGCTCTTTATAAAACAAAAAAAATGCTATTGCTAGCATTTAGTATTTAATATGGTGGAGCCTATGGGAGTCAAACCCACGACCTCCTGAGTGCAAATCAGGCGCTCTATCAACTGAGCTAAGGCCCCGTGGTAGTCGTGAATGGACTTGAACCATCGACCTCTCCCTTATCAGGGGAGTGCTCTAACCAGCTGAGCTACACGACTAGAACAACATTATAATTATACTTATCAAATTAAAAATTTCAAGTATTATATTAAAATATTGAACTATATAAATGATTTATGTCGTGGTTGATTGAATTTAAAAATTCCTTTTTTATACAATAAATTAATTCCTTTTCATGAATAATAGAATAAAGCAAATGAGCCTGGAATAAACACTATAAGCATTGATAATATATAAGCATATGCTATAGAAGATTCATAGGTATTTGTAGCTTTACCATACACAGAATATGCCAAACCACTAACATTATCATATATTTCTGGATTTAATCTGTAATCACTAAATGTATATGGAATAGTGATTAAATAAATTGCATATATAACTGGATATATCATTCCATATCCTAATGTTTTTCAGAATGTAGGTTCTTTATTTGGATTTGATAACATAAAACATATACCATATATAATAAATCAAATTGGTGCTATTGCATGAACCCAAGCATTAATTACTACTTGTATAGCGCTTCCACTATAACCTCTATCTTTACTAATTCCTACAAGAACAACATTATAGCCAAAAAAAGTAAAAAAGATCCAAACCATTGCCATTATTAAAAATCTATTATTTTTAAATATTGAATGTTTTGGTTTTATAAAATGCAAAAACATATATACAAATAATAAGACATTGCTTTGTCATGTAAATCTATCAAATATACCAAAAAAGATTTTTCAAGAGGGACCAGAAGCATATGTAACAAAATTTCTGATCAAAAATGCAATAGTGACTGTAAATATAAATAAGCCAATTAAACCAATATAGTTATGAAGTTTATATGATTTGAAGTAATTCAATATTTTCTGCTTGTATGTATAAGAAATTATTTCATTCATAAAATGATTATATCACAATATTATAATTCATAATCTATGATATTTAAATTATTTATTGTATGCTTACTAAGTTTTAATGTATATGTTGTTATCACATCTTTTTTAAACTCAAAAAATGATTTATATTTTTCTAATTCTTTAGTTTTAAATACAAGTATATCTTTATCATATTCTAAATATTTTAAAATTTGAACCAAGTATTTAAAATCACTATAAAACATACTATCTATAATTTTTTGTTGGCTATCATATCAAACATAAGCATACTGATTTGAAATAAATATTAATTTTTGATTGGAAGCTAATTTAATATTATTATTAATTTGTTTTCTTGTTCTTATTAAACTTGTATATTCTTGATTTTTACTTTTTTCAATATTCTTAATAATCTTATATGTTGGCACAAAATTTAAATCACTTTTTAATTTAATTTGAATATCTTTGTTTAATTTAACTTGCGCTTTAATAATCGGATTTATTAAATCAACTTTCTTATAAATATTTCAATGTTTTGTTTGAATAACTATGGAATAGTATTTATTTTTAAATTTATTAACTATTTTATCAATGAGAAGTTTAGAATATCCTTTACCTCGATGATCAGGATGAGTCATAATTGCTCCTAATAACATAATTTTTTGTTTTTTATTACCAATAATTATTTTTTTAATACTGACCCCAACAAAACTAACAACTTTTTCATTAATAATAATCGCACAAGATTTTTTCATATTAATGTAATTTAAAAAATCATGTTCTGCATCTATCTTATTAGTATCAAAACATAAACAATATAATTGTATTAATTCATTAAAATATTTTTTTAAATTATATTGATAGTTAATATTATTCATAAATAATTGTACTGTATCTTTTGACAGCTATTAAAGGATAATAAGATGCTTTTGATTTAGCTAAAGCTTCAAGCCCAGCATCATCTTCACGATCCATATATTGACATTGTATATTATTGAATTTTAAATTTGCTGATATTGTATATTGATATAAACCTCTTATATCTCTTTCCGCTTTTTCAATAATAACTTCATATGTATCGTGATTTACAAATCCTAGTGTAAATGCAACTATTTTATCATCAATATAAATAACTGCTCCTTGATATCTATCATCTTTCTTCATCTCATCAAATAAATACTTCTTGTAAACATCAATTTCATATTGCCTAAAATTTTCAGCATATTTTTTAATATGATATGTTGAAAATTCTATTAAAGTTTTTGGATCAACATCTCTAATATTTTTAATTTCTAAATTATGATTATCTTTTATAAAAGAATTTAGATGATTTCGTTTTTTTTGTAACTTTTTTCCTGCAAAAGTTTTCATTTTTTCTATTTCATAAATGTAGTTAGATATATATTTTGATTTTAATAAGTTTTCTTTGTTAAGTTCCCAATCTGTGTATGTTTCTTCTAATAAGTCAGTTAATATAAATGTTTTATCTCCATTGTTTAATTCTTGTAAATCTTTTCAAATTAAATCTTTATATTTTTTAAAATTAAAATTTTCATTATAATAACTTGCATATAGCATTCATTTATTTTGCATATTTATATTAAATAAATTTATTTGATTTGAATTTTGAATATACATAATAACAGCCTCATCTCCAATTTTTCTAAATTTAAATTTTAGACCATAAAATTCTCATTGAATTATTACTACTGGAGTCAAATATTCTTTTTTAAATTTCATAGAATTAATATAATCGTTTAATTCTAAGTAATTATTTCATGTTAGATCACTAATCATATTCACCTATTTTCTTACTATAAAATTTATATATTATTAAATAAAGTTATTTAATATTATAATAAAAAAATTATATAATTTTAATAAATATAAGAAGATTATTATATTAAGTTTATGGACAAATTAAAAATAGATGATTTTGAAATTTATAAGAGTTTTAAAAAAACTAATTTAGGCGCATTTTCTGCTGTATGCAGAATTATAGATCAAAGTATTGATAATTTTAAAAGCACTGATAGTTTAAATGAAAAAAGTGTAATTGTTGTTTATTGAAACAATGATGGTAACTGAATACAAGTTATGGATAATAGCAATGGGTTATTGTGTTTTGATATTTCAAAAATATGACAAAGTTATAAAAATAATTATAATATTGGATTTATTGCATCTTGTTTTAGATTAGGAGATATTGTTACCATCGAATCAAAAGATACTAATGAAGGATATAAAACATCAGTTAAATTAAATGAACCAAATGAATATGCACCAATTGAATATTTTAAAAGCTCAGAAATGATGAGAACTTTTTCTAGTGGTTTTAGAGTAACTATAGATAATGTGGATTTTAAATTAAGTATTAATGATGCACACACTTTATATCAATATATTGCTTTTGCATTTGAAAAAATAATTAAGAAAAATAATATTTCAATTATTGTAACATATGTGGATAATAAACAAACTTATGATGTTTCAAAAAAAGAATATAAAAAGGTTGAAGCTATTAATCAAATTAAAAAAATCACTATTAGTAATGATTCAGATATGAAACTAATAGTTGATAATGAATCAATTTTTGTTGATAATAAAAAACTTTCATTCACTACAAATATTTATAAAAATAGTGAAAATAAAGAAATTTTTGGAATTGCTTTTAGTTGTAATGATAGATACTATACACCAATAAACAATCTAATTATTCCGCCTTGATTTAACATTAATTATCAAAATATTTTTGTTGATATTCAAGTTAAAGATAATTATATGGATTTATATAGAACATCAGTCGTATTTGATGAAATAACTATGAACCAAATAATTGATTCGATTAAAGAAAAACTTATACCATTCAAAAGTGTGAATAATAGTAATCATACTGAACCAAAATCCACTGCAACTAAAAAGTTTTTAGATTCAAATGATAATTTAAATGAAACAAAACGCTTCTTAACAAAGATTTTTAAAGAGACAGGTAAAATTAGTAATTTTGATGATTTTGAAATTATTAAGGATAAGCTAAGATTTACATATACAGCTGATGATGGAAAAAAAATAACAATGAATCTTATTAAATCAAAACAAAAAGATATTAAAAATGAATGACTACAATTAATACCAATTAATGAAGAACGATTAGAACAAATTTATGAATATGATCTTAAATTAAACCTTAATCATCCATATTTTGTTGATCTTGTAGATAAACCAGAATTCATCCATAAATGAGAACACTTTGTTATTTGTTATGCTATTGCAGAATGTATCGCAAGATTAGATGGATCACCAGTAACTCAAATAAAATATGAAATAAATAAATTATTGAGGGAACATAATGATAAATAATAAGCAAGCATTAGAATTATTTGAAATTGGTTCTTTTAGTGAAACTTTTGTGAAATATTTAAAAAAACGTGGATTAGATAATGATGCTATAAATTATTATTTAGAAAAGGCTAAACAGATTCATGAAAAATTATCTGTAAAAAGAAAAGATATTGGGATGTTAGTTGGTAAAGTACAATCAGGTAAAACTACTGTATTTAGTGGAGTTATATCTAGATATTTTGACAAAGGATATGATGTATGTGTAATCCTTACATCAATTGAAAATTTATTAAACAACCAGACAAATGAAAGAATGAAAGAAGTATTTTGTTCACATAATCCATCAAAGGTTAGTGTTTATAACTATGATGCTTTTATGATAAGAAACACAACGAGAAGAATTGAAAAAATTAGAGATGATTTAAAAAATGGAAACAAATATATTATTACCATTTTAAAAAATAAACAAATAGAAAAAATCAATGAGGTCTTTCTTGAAAATAAAATATGAAAAAATAAAAAAATATTAATTGTAGATGATGAAGCAGATTTAGCTAGTACAGGATCAAATGATATAGATGATGTTAGATATGCAAATAATGCAATTAAAAATATGCTTGAATCTCTTTCAAATTATAATTATTTATCAGTAACAGCTACTCCGCAAGCACAAGTATTGATTAATGATGATGATGCAGTTAAACCAAAACATGTTTTTACATATGAACCTGGAAATGGGTATATGGGGATTAATGAATTTTTTAATGATGATTCTTTTTTTAAATTTATTAATGCTGATGATTGAAAAGATGATAATGATATAACACAACTTCCAGAATCATTAAAAGAAGCAGTAATGAGATATATTATTAATATTTCACATTTCATAATTAAAAATGAAAAAATAGAACCTACTACAATGCTAATCCATACTTCAATAGCAATTGAAGATCATTATAAAATTATGAGACTATTAATTAAATTTAAGGATAATTTATATCTTTATTTAAATCAAGATAAATCTTCATTAGATTATATTGAAACAGCTAATAAATTTAAATCTATATTCGATAATTCATATGCTAATATTTTGACATGAGATGACGAATATATTAATCTAATTAAAAAAATAATTAGCTACACAAATATTAATATTATCAACTCTGAATCTGATGATTCAATAATTGAAAATACTAACAATATTGTGCTTGGATCAAAAAAAGTAGAACGTGGGGTAACATTAGATAATTTATTATTGACATATATAACTAATTTCCATGAAGGAACAACTGCTGTTGATACAATCCTACAAAGAGCTAGATGATTTGGATATAGAAATCATATAAAAGATAGTCTAACTATATACATTGTCCCATCATTATATAAACAATACAAAGAATATATTATGCCAAGTGAAAATGAATTATGAGAACGACTTAAAGATGCTGAAATAAATGATAATTTTACAAAGTTTGAAAAATACATTTCATTGAGTGGAAAGTCAGCACCAACAAATAAAGTAAGAACATTAAGAAGTGCCCATGATAAGATATTGTTTTATGATTCTAGAGTTGAACGAGATATTGAAGTGGAAAGAAATTCTAAATCGATTTATCTGCATTTTAATCAAAAACCTAAAAATAATATAAATATCATTTCAAGACCATACACAGGTATATTAGATTTAAGTTTTCTTGATTTTTGTGAACAAATTAAAGAAAATAAAATTTATGAAACAATTGGAATTGATTACTATTTTTGACAAGAACTAAAAAAGAAAGCAGAAGCTTATAAATTTGTAATATTATTTTTTGATAATGCAGGTAAAAATAACTATAGAGAAAGAACACCAGAAAATGGAAAATACCAATTATTTGAAGGTTCTAGTGATGACACAGGCTTTCCTGGTGAACAAGCATTATATAAAATTAATGGACTTAATGATAAAGTTATAATATGTTTACATAAAATTAGAGATAAATTAGATAATAAATTAAAATATTATGTTTCTCTACATTTACCAAAAGATAATATTTTTAGTGGTAAATATTATGTTGAAAATAAGAAAGACTAAATGATAATTAACTCAGTTATAATATTATCAACTAAAAATTTATTTTTGCATTGGTCAAGATCAAAATATTCTTGAATGCTAAAACAATATGCACATTTAATTGTTTTAGGTGGTAAATTCATTATTCTTACATAATTTATCTTAAATTCATAATCAATACATTCTTTGTTGGAATTAAAAGCCATAATAGGAAAAAATACTAAATCAAATTCTTTCTTAAAACTTGATTCAGTATTATCATAATATGGTAGTTTAGTGTATTTAAAAAATTGCATTTGCTGGTTATTAAAATCAATTTGTGTTATATCTTCTTTTTTTCTTATAATACAATAGCAATGACATTCAATTTTTAATTCATTGCACATTTGTATAATTGGCTCAATATTAGGTTCAAAATCCGAATTGTAGACAAATAAAATACTTTTTATATCTTTCTTTAAATCTAAATATTTTTTGAAATTATTTTGAATTAACATTGAAAATAATTTTCTTTCATCACTACTAATTCTCTTAAGTAGATCAACAGTTGAATTTTGAATTTTATCATTCACTATCTCAACTCCTTATCAAAATGCTTTCCTAATGCTTTTGGTCCATATCCTTTTCTAGAGAATATTATAAGTGCAATTAATGATAGAATGAATGGAATAGCTTTTGAAATATATTTCACATATTCACCAAAGACTTCTTTTAATGATGGTTCATTAGATAAAATATTAATTGCTGATATTAAACCAGCAAAGAATATAGCTGATATCATCATGAATGGTATTTTTCATGCACCTGAAACAACAATTGCTAAAGCAAGGAATCCAAGACCAGCTACATTACCTTCAAAGAATGATGATTGTGGATACATTGCTGCTCCCCCTAAAATAAATATCGATCCAGCAACTGCTCCAAATAATCCTGAAGTCATCATCCCATATCACTTATATTTATTAACATTAATTCCTTGTGCATCAACTGCATTTGGATTTTCACCAATTGCTTTAAATCTTAAACCAAATCTTGTTCTATTCATTAATAAAATACATACTACTATGACAATAGCAGTGATTGCAAAAATTAAAATTGTTTCACCAAAAAATCCATCTGATATTTTCCACTCAGGAATATAATCTACTTTTAGCTTTTGTGAAGCACCAGAACTTATAGATACACCTAGTGGGCTTGTCATAAATGTTGCAATACCTGCAACAACTAGATTAATAGATGTTCCTACAACAACATGATTTGCCTTAAGTTTTATTGTAAGTAAGCCATATATCCAACTTAATAATAAAGAAAAAATTGCTGATAATAATATAGGTATGAGGATAAAAATACCTCTTAAATTACCAAATAATTGGTTAAATATCATTCCAAAGATACTGAATATTAATGCCCCAAATATCATTTGTCCATCTATGGCAATATTGATAATCCCGACTTTTTCACAAAAGTAGCCTGCTAATGATCCAAGACCAAGTACTGCAAAAATTAATAAACAAGAATTTATAAACAAACTTATATCAAAAGCCATTAAATAACCTCCTTGTTATTAATTTGTGAATTAATTATGTTGTTTAAATATTCTTTAAGTTTATTTGCATCTTCTTGATTATTTAATTTCATAATTTTATTATCAATATATTGAATATGTTTATCAATATAATTTTTTGATAATTGGTTCTTTTCTATTTTATTTTTTGCTTTAATTCACTCATGATCAAAGCTGATATTTGAAATATTTATCACATCATATATTTTTGATTGAATTCCTTCAATTTTTTTCATTAATTCATCATTATGATGCTTATTTTTATTATGTTTAATGTGATTTTCAATTTCTCTTTTCTTTTCCTCAAGCTTTATAATTTTTTTAGAATATCTTTTGTTATTTTCTAAATAAATTTTATTATAAGTAGAATTATAAATTTCATTAAATGAAAGTTTATTATTGATATATAAAATGATTTTTTCAAATTGATAAGCATTAATATATGATTTTTTTGATTCTAAATATTTCCTATAAATTGAATTAAGTTCAATTTTAGGAATTGATTTACTTTTCATTATAAGTTCATAATACTCATAAGCATTATTACTCAAATCATTATTTAATTTATCTTTTATTAAATAAATATCTTTTTTATATTTTAAACTTTTTAAATATAATCATGGCTTGAATCTATATAAAAGAATACTTAACGTAGCACCTAACATAATTAATCCAATAAGCACATTAAAATATGATGGTGGAATAGTAATACCAACCATTGAATTTTTAAATAAACCAAATAATGATCCAATAGCAATGATTCCAATTGGATTATTATTTGCTATCAACGAAATAGCAATTCCATCAAATCCTTCTGTTGGAATAGAATCAAGAGAAGTGTTTAAAGGTATCATTGGAATTGATCCTGTTGTGTAGTTAATACATGCTAATATTCCAGCAATAGAACCACTAATAGCAAATACCATTAATTTAATTTTATTTGTATTATATCCTGCATATTTTGATGCTTCTTCTGATAGTCCAATTGAATTTATTTTATGTCCAAACACTGTAAACTTGAATAAAACTAATATAGCAATTCCAATAGTTAAAATAATAACTATGATAGGAATAATTGCTCCTGTATTAGTTGTGGTATCAATAAATCTAAAATTATCAGGGATAGTAGCACTACCTACAATATAGTTCCCACTTATAGTTGGACTATATCCAATTGAGTCTCATGAAGTCACTAATAAATAAAATGATACAAAATATATAATTCAGTTTAAAAGAATAGCTGATACAACAGAATTTACTTTTAAATAAACACTTAATGAACCAACAAATAAAGAAACTAAAGAACCAACAACAATAGCAATTAATAAAATTAGAATTTGACCAACACCATTTGGGATACTAGATGCAATACCAAAATGCTGCATAATTTGAATAACAAACACAATGACCGTTCCAGATGCTAACATTTGACCTGAAATTCCAATATTAAATACACCGGCCTTGGATGTAATACAAAAAGCAAAAGCAGCTAAAACATAAATCCCAATATAATTAAATAATTGTTTGCCATCACTAAAACCAACTGTAAAAAGTTTACTTACTACATATATTGGATCATAACCCATCATGGTGGCAACTAATAATGCTACAATTAAAGCAATTAGAATTGAAGCAATTGAAGCAATAAAAGTTTTGGTATTAGACCTATTTTTATTGCTATAAAAAAGTTTATCTTTAAACATTTTTATTTTAATGCTCATATACCTCTCCTAATATTGCTTTACCAATTTCTTCTCTTGAAATTTGATTAGCTGGTTTCATTGTTACAATTTCACCTTTACTCATTACTGCAATCGTATCAGCTAATGATAATATTTCATCAAGTTCATATGAAATTAATAAGATAGCTTTACCCTTTTCTTTTTCTTCCATTATCATTTTATGAATATTATTAATTGCCAAAACATCTAATCCTCTTGTTGGTTGTACTAACATTAAAACTTTGTGTTTTGATTCAATCTCTCTACCTACAACTAATTTTTGTTGATTACCACCTGATAAGTTTCTAATTGGGGATTCAGCATTATTAGTACCTCTAATATCATGAGTTTTGATAAATTGTCTAGAATGAGTTTTGATTGCATTATATTTAATAAATCCATACTTAGAGTTCTTATCATTTTCGATATCATTTAAAACAATATTCATATATGTAGGCATATCTAATATAACAGCATGTTTATGTCTATCTTCTGGAACACTAGCTAGACCAGCAATATATCTATTTCTAATTGATTTTTTAGAAATATCTTCATTATTAATTATGATTTGATCTTTATTGTTTTTTTTGACTCCTGCTAATGATAATGCAAGCTCAGTTTGTCCATTTCCTGTAACCCCTGCAATAGCTAGTATTTCACCTTCATGAATTTTAAAGCTAACTGATTTATTTTTATAATCACCAAAAAGATTTAATTTTTTAATATTTAGTACTACATTATCACTTATAAAGCTTGAATTATTTGTAACTTCAACTAATTCGTTTCCAATCATATCAACTATCATTTTATCTTTATTAGTTTCGTTTATTGGATAATCTGATATATATTTACCTCTACGAATAATTGTTGCATGATCTGCAACTTGTTCAATTTCATTAAATTTATGAGTAATTAGTATAATTGTTTTACCTTCTTCTTTTAAACGTTTTACAATATTTAAAAATTGTTGTATTTCGTGTTGGCTTAAAACAGCCGTTGGCTCATCAAAAATAAGAATATTTGCATCTCTATATAATAATTTTAAAATTTCTGTTTTTTGTTGTTCAGCAACATTTAATTTAGAAATTTTTTTGTTTATATCAAGATTGAATCCATATTTATCAATTAGATTCTTGATTTTTTGTTTAGAATCATGATGTTTCATAAATCCAATCTTAGTGCAATCTTCGTTACCCAAAATAATATTTTCATATATAGTGTTTGAATCAACTAATTTAAAATGTTGGTGCACCATACCAAGACCATAAAAAGAAGCTTGTTTAGTAGAATTAATATTAACAATTTCACCATTGATTTTAATATGTCCATTATCTGGTGAATATATACCAAATAATATTGACATTAAAACAGATTTACCAGCCCCATTTTCTCCAACAAGTGCATGAACTGAATTTTTTTTAACTTTTAATGTGATACCTTGATTAGCCTTAATTAATCCGTTATTAAAGCTTTTGTATATATCAATTAATTCTATTGCATATGGTGAGTTTTCTATTTGTTGGTCTTCATATGAAATATTTATAATTGAATCATCATTATTTTTATTATCATTATTTTGATTAAATATTTCATTTTTTGTAAAACTATTAGGCTTATTTTGGGATTTAACTATTTGTTTATCTTCTTTATTTTTTGTTATATCACTATCATTTTTTTTATCTAAAGAAGAAAATTTATCATTAATTATTTTTTGATTCAAATCACTCGATTTTGAGATATTATCATATCTATGAAATTTAGGTCTATTTTCAAGTTCTTTAATTTTTTCACTCATTGATATAAAATATATTTCTTCAAGTGGTAATTTTTTTTCTTTATATGTGATCACTGAACTAGCTTTTACAGATTCATTTCTTAAGTAGCGAGGATTATTAGACATTATTTACTACCTCCTACTGGTGCTGGAATGTTAATAGACATGGATTTAAAAAAATAATATAAACCTGTATAGCAAGATTGCGAGAAGCTTGAATCCATCAAAATTGATTCAGCAGATGATAAGATAACTTTTATTTTGGATGAATCAGCTTGTTCCCCATTACTAATAAATCCTTTAATATTTAAATTTGATTTTTCAGTATCATTGTTTAAACTAAATTTTTGCTGTAGTCCAAAATCTCCTGAACCGTAATCAAAAACATTATTATTACTACCATAATATTTCATATTTTCAGGTTCACTATATTTCTCATCAAGTGAAGGATCATCAAGACCTGTAATCTTTAATGCTTCTTGCAAATATTTTTTACCAGGTTCACTAACCCCAACTGACCCATTAATACTATCTCCAACTGCAGTTGTTCCTAATCCAGAAACTTCACCAGTTGCACCTGTAACAGAAAAATTTTTAAACCTATCTGGATCATCTGGATGTTGTTCTGGAATAATGTTTCCATTGTTAATAATTTCTAATGCAATTTGACCTGTTCTGGAAAGATCTTTTAAAGAAGAAAATTGAACTCTTTTACCATTACCAATTTCTTTTCCATCCTTTGTTTTAAATTTTAGTTTATTATTTTTAGAATCATCTTCAACTGCTGCATCAACTCCAATTAAAATTGTTTTACTATCTTGTAATTTTTCAATTTCAGTTTGAGCGGTTCAAATTTGTGGACCAGCTACAGGCATTAAAATATCTGGTCTTTGTTTAATAAAATCAATCATAGTAGAAATTCCATCACTTGGTCCAAAACCACCTGTCATATCACTACCTATAGTAGATGTTATTTGTGTTATTTCCTTATATGGATTATTATTAATTTGTTTTCCTTTTAAATTCTTGTTTGCTCATTCTATACCTTTTTGAAAGCCACCCATAAAAGAAGTAACTGACGAGTAGGGTTGCCCCCCTCATGTTGCTCATGTTAACTTATTATCATCCATAAAAACATCTTGATAATAATTTAAAAAAACAGCAGCTGCTATTCCGACTTGAATTGACCCTAAATCAGATCTAAAATTAATGTTTCAAGTGTTTGCTGCTGCTGCTGATGTTTTTGATACAACACTATCAAATAGTAAGAATGCAGTATCATTAAACGTTGTAGGATAAGTATTAAATGCTGCTTCAATTGGTGCTTGATGATCAAACCCAGCACACATAATTGCTTCTGCCCCTCTCATCTTTGCCCCTTTATATGCATCAACTAGGCCGTTTGGAGAGTTGTTAACAGGGTTAATATAATATTCTTTATATTTATCTAATTTTGAAAACAAAAAATAACCACCAGTAATTAATCCGGTTGCAACTAATAATGAACTTATTGTTGTAATTAAGGTCAATTTAGTTTTTCTAAGCATAAAGAGTTAACAATTTCAATATATCAAAAAAAAATCATAATTTGTTAATTTTTTAATAAATTAATATAAATTTATTATTTAAATAATATTTAACGATTACCATAATAGATAGGATTATTTTTATCTCTATCAAAATCATATTTCTTTTCAAAACCATAATTTTCTAAATTTTTATCATGATAAGTGTATTCAATAGCTTTATTAATTTTTAATTTAATACCGGTTTTGATTAAGTAAAATCTAATATATTTGATTCAAATCATGTATAAAATTTGTTTATGTCTATATTTTGGAAGAATAAATTGAGTTAATATTACTAAAACAATACCAGTTACCAATAGTATTGAATTTATTACATATGTCCCTGCAAAAGCATATGATTGAAATCTTAATGGTTCAAAAATAAATCTAATTACTCCATAAATTATGAAATATGAACTTCCTATTACCCCTATTTTTATTTTTTTAAATGATGGTAACAAGAAATATATAAATAGAAAGAAAATAATATTAATTGTTGATTCATATAAAAATAATGGTTGATAATATGCTCCATTAACTAAACCATTTGCTAAAGCTAAATCACCTTGAACACATTGCATATGATCAAATACACCTGGCATTAAAATTTTTAATCAATTTAATGATTCAGCACTTACTTGTTGACCAAATATTTCTCCATTAAAAAAATTACCTCATCTTCCTATTGCTTGCCCGAAGAGAATTAATGGCAATAATATATCAATAAAAATTCAAATTGATGGTTTTTCAATTTTTACTAAATCATTATATTCAACTCTAACATGAAATTTTGGTTTTTTTAGAATAATGGATAAAAAGATAATACTTGCAATAGAAGCAAATACTACTCCACCTTGAATTGCAAGTCCGCCCGTTTGAAATTTAAAGAAATTTTTTCAATCTAAATCCCCAATCATAGCCGATCATAATCTCGCTCCTAAAATTGCTGATGGAATAATGATCAAACTTAACCATAAAATAATATCATATGAAACTTTATATCTATATCTCGCTACTAATGATGCAATGATAATACAAACAAAAAAACCAATAATAAATAAAAATGGATATCATCCAAAATCAAAATCAGCTATTGTGAATAGTGTTCTAAATGAATCATTATCTGGTCTTAAATGTGTTTGCATAATATTTAAATAATAATTAATTTTTTATCCTTTTTAAATATTTTTTTATTGTTCTCTAATCTATAAGTACCTTTTGAATTTTGCTTCTCAATAAATTTAATGATTTCTACTATTTTATTATATGAATTATTTCTTTCATTAAAATGAGATAAAAAATTATAAATCAGATGGTACTTAATGTCATCATCATTCTTCAATTTATTAAAGAAATTTATTGAAAATGATTCAAGTTTTCATTGATTAAAATTTTTTTCTACTTTCTTACTTAATTTTTTATTTTTTTTATTGTATTTTCTGATTTCTTTAATAAATTTTATTAATTGTTCTTGGTTTCATGAATTTATAATTTTACGAACTCTATTTCTTTCATATATATCCATATCATTTGATTCATCTATTGCAAATTTAACGTTATTTTCAATGCAATATCTTTTTAAACATGATTTTTGTAAATTAAGTAATGGACGATAAATATTAAGTGTTTTATATGCGCTTTTTTGCTTAATACCATAAAAAAGTGCCCTAGAATTCTTGCTTTTTTGCATATAAGCGCTTTCTAAATGATCATTTAAATTATGTGCAACCATTAAATTATGATTTTTTTCAATTTTTGCCACTTTTTCAAAGAAATCATACCTAATTTGCCGTGCAAAAGCCTGAAAATTCACATTTTTTACATTTTTGTATATTTTTTTATCCACATTATGTACATAATATTCTATATTATGTAAATTACAAAAATCCACAACTAATGATACATCATAATCTGAAGTTTTACGTTTGTTATAATTAACAACACAAACAGCCTGTGCTTTTTTATAAAACATATTTAACATAGCCATTGAATCAGGACCACCTGATACTGCAAAAATATATTTTTTCATATTTACTTCCTACTTACATGAGCTAATAAATTAGAAAAATCAACATCATAAATTTTAAGAATCATTTGACAAATTAAATTAATAACTTTAGCATTAGCATCTTGTTCTTCTCTTGTAAAATTTGAAAGAACATATTTTGCTAAATCAATATTTTTGGGTTTAGGACCAATTCCTACCTTAATTCTTTTAAATTCTTCTGTATGAAGTTTATTAATGATATCTTTAACACCATTTTGACCACCTGAACTTCCAGATGTTCTTAGTTTAATTTCACCTACTTTTGTATCAATATCATCATGAATTATTACAATGTTTTTTGGATCAACATTATAATATCTTGAAAATTGTGAAACAAAATCACCTGATAAATTCATATATGTCATAGGTTTCGCAATAACTGTTTTAAAATTATTTATCATAACAACTGCATATTTACCATTAAATTGTTCTTTATCAAGTTCTACATTTAATTTCTTACATAAGCTATCAATAACTTTAAATCCAATGTTGTGGCGATTATTCTTATAAGTATCTCCTGGATTGCCTAATCCAATTATTAATTTATTGTTGTTTTCCACTTTTCCACATCCTTAATATTAATAATTAATATAATAAATAAAATTTAATTATTATGTAATATATTATATAATCAAATCGTTATGGGATTATATTTAGAAATAAATAAAAAAGATTTAAAAAATGTTTTATCGATTGCTAGTAAAATTGTTGATACATCATCACATAATTTACTAACACAAACAATACATATTGAATGCAATAAAGAAAAAAATGAGGCTAGTTTTATTTTTTTTAACAATGAAATAAAAATAAAATACACAATAAATGAAAATATAACAATAACTAATTCTGGAAAAATATTAATAAAAACAAAATTCTTTGAAAATATTGTTTCTAAACTAAAAGAGGAAAAAATAATATTAGAAGAAGTAGATTCTAATGTTATGACAATCAAACAAAAAGATTTGATTTATAACATCAACACTATAGATCCAGAATTGTTTAATACTTTTGTGTTTGATATTGATTGACAAAAAAAATTCACAGTAAATTTAGAAGAATTTAAAAAATGTTTTAACAAATGTTTACACTGTATTCCAGCTAAAACTGAAACAAACATAATAGAAATCTATGGAATGATTTTAACTGGTATGAATGTTATAACAAATAAAGAACAAAATATATTAGAAATGAGAGGATCAGATTCGGCAAGAATGGCTCTTAATAAAATGAAATGCAATACAAATGAAGATTTAAATTTTGTAATTAGTGCATCCATTCTAAATTTTATTGACATTCTTACAGATAAGAATCAAGAAACAACTTTTTATATTTCTCCAAATGAACAAAGTATTTATTTTAAAATTAATGACAACATAGAAGTTAATAGTAATTTATTAATTGGTGCATATCCGAATTTAGATAAAATTTTAATAAAAAATGAAACTGAAAATGTATTTACACTAAATACAAAAGAATTTAGTGATGCTATTGAAAGAGTGATGATTCTAACAGACAATCAATCAACATTTCCAATTCAACTAAGTTTTAAAGATGATAGTTTATCTTTATCTACAAATTCATTGGAGTTGGGTCATTCAAATGAAAAAATTAATATGATTTCAAACAGTTTTAATTCAAATTACACTGTGAAGGTTAATTCTAAATATCTACTAAGTATCTTAAAAGCTTTTAATAACACTGATGTAACATTGTATGCAATAAATACAGGTATCCAAAGAATATTATTTGAAGGTAAAAATGATCAAAATTTTATACAAATGTTAGCGCCATTGAGATAAAATCACTTTAAAACTTACAAAAATCGCATCTAATCAACGAAAATTATTAAATAGACATATATATCATTTTTATTAAAAACGTTAAATATAAGCAAAATAAATAACATTTTATGTTATAATATTATAAATATTATAATTGTTATGCAGACAGTTAACATAAAAAGTGACTATATAAAACTTGGTCAATTAATTAAGTTCGTGAAATTAGCCTCATCTGGTGCAGAAACAAAATTATTTTTAATGGATAATGATGTTTATGTTAATGGTGTAATCGATAATAGAAGAGGACGAAAATTGTATCATGGTGACAAAATAACAATTAAAAATCAAATATTCATAATTTGAAAGGAATAGCTATGTCTGAGAATGAAAAAAAAGATGCAAATAATAAATTAGATGACTATAATGCTGAGAGTATCAAAGTTTTAGAAGGTCTTGAAGCAGTTAGAGTTCGTCCTGGGATGTATATCGGATCAACTGGTGAAAAAGGTTTACACCACATGATATGAGAAATTGTTGATAATTCCATTGATGAGGCGATGGCAGGTTTTGCTACATATGTTGATGTGAAAATTTGTAAAGATGGATCGATAAGAGTTGAAGATGATGGTAGAGGAATTCCTATTGGTACACATGAAAAAACAGGAAAATCAACTGTTGAAACTGTGCTAACTGTTCTTCATGCTGGTGGTAAATTTGATAATAGTTCATATAAAGTTTCAGGTGGACTACATGGTGTTGGTGCTTCAGTAGTTAATGCATTAAGTAAATGATTTAAGGTTTGAGTTGTTATTAATGGAACAGAACATTTTGTTGAATTTATTGATGGAGGTCAAACTGTTGAACCTTTAAAATTATCAGGAAATAAACCAGAAAAACAACATGGTACAACTATCCAATTTTATCCAGATTTTACTATTATGGAAAAAGCGGATTGAAATGAAGATAAGATAATAACTAGACTTAAGGAATTAGCATATTTAAATAAAGGGATTATTATTAAATTCACATCTGAACTTTCTGGTACAAAAGAGGAATGAAAATTTGATGGTGGTTTAAGTGAATATGTAACTGATTTAAATAGAGATAAGGAAGCATTAATTCCAAATATTATATATGGTGAAAAAGTTGGTATCGAAAAAAATCCAACTGCTGTTGAAGGAGATGATAGTAAAACTTATAGTATTAAATGTGAAGTTGCTTTCCAATATAATAAAACATATAATAATTCACTACATTCATTTTGTAATAATATAAACACAATTGAAGGTGGAACCCATGAAGAAGGTTTTAGACTTGCAATTGTAAAAGTAATTAACCGTTTTGCACTTGAATGAAAATACATGAAAGAACAAGATGACAAAATTACACGTGATGATGTTGTTGAAGGTTTAACAGCTATTATTTCAATTAAACACCCAAACCCACAATATGAAGGACAAACAAAAGGTAAATTAGGTAACACAGAGGTTAGACCACTAGTAAACAAAATTGTGACTGAAATTTTTGAAAAATTTATGTTAGAAAATCCAGAAGAAGGTAAGATCATTGTTCAAAAAGCAATGCTTGCTGCAGAGGCTAGAAAAAAATCACATGATGCTAGAGAAGCAACTAGAAGAAAATCACCATTTGGTTCTAATTCATTACCGGGTAAATTAGCTGATTGTTCTTCAAGAGATCCATTATTAACTGAATTATTTATTGTTGAAGGGGACTCAGCAGGTGGATCAGCAAAAACAGGAAGAGAAAGAGAGTTTCAAGCAATCCTTCCGTTAAAAGGAAAAATTATCAATGTTGAAAAAGCAAAAACAGATAAGATTTTCCAAAATGAAGAAATACAAAATATGATTACAGCAATCGGAAGTGGTGTTGGACCTGAATTTGATATTGAAAAATTAAGATATAACAGAATCATTATTATGACTGATGCTGATGTCGATGGTAGTCATATTAGAATTTTAATGCTTACATTCTTCTACCGTTATATGACACAACTATTAACTAATGGTAATGTTTATATTGCTCAACCTCCATTATATAAAGTTTCATGATCAAAAACAATTAGATATGCATATACAGAAGAAGAACTTTCAAAATACAAAGAAGAAGCTGGAACAGCAAAAGTAAATATTCAAAGATATAAAGGTTTAGGAGAAATGAACCCTACTCAATTATGAGAAACAACTATGGACCCAGAAAATAGAGTATTATTACAAGTTACAATTGACGATGCAGTTGAAGCTGATAGACAATTTTCAATGCTAATGGGTGAAGATGTTGCTCCAAGAAAAGATTTCATTGCAGCAAATGCAAAATATGTAAAGAACTTAGATGTATAGGAGAGTTATAGAATATGGCAATTAAATCAAATAAAGGTCGTTTATCACCAGAAGAAATTAAAGATAAACTTGCAAAAACAACAATCAAGGAACAACCTATAGTATCTGAGTTAAAAAACTCATTTATGGATTATGCAATGTCAATCATTGTATCAAGAGCTTTACCAGATGTAAGAGATGGATTTAAACCAGTTCATAGAAGAATATTGTATGCAGCTTATGATTTAGGCATGACACATGATAAACCATATAAGAAATCTGCAAGACTTGTCGGGGAAGTAATTGGTAAATACCACCCACATGGTGATAGTGCAGCATATGAAACTATGGTGCGTATGGCACAAGATTTTTCATTAAGATACACACTTGTTGATGGTCATGGTAACTTTGGTTCTATTGATGGTGATAGCGCAGCAGCCATGAGATATACTGAAGCACGTCTATCAAAAATATCAAGTGAACTTTTAAAATTTATTGACAAAGAAACAGTTGAATTTGTTGACAATTATGATGGTAGTGAACAAGAACCAAGTGTATTGCCAGCTATTTTTCCAAACTTATTAGCAAATGGAACGAGTGGTATAGCAGTAGGTATGGCTACAAATATGCCTCCTCATAATTTAACTGAAATTTGTAATGCAGCTAAAGCAGTTGCTAAAAATCCAGATATTAGCTTAGATGAAATTATGGAATATATCAAAGGTCCTGATTTTCCAACAGGTGCTGAAATTGTAGGTGAGGTTGGAATCAGAAATTATTTTGAAACTGGTAGAGGTTCAATTACCATTAGATCTAAGTACGAAATTGAAGAATTAGATAATGGTAAGAGTCAAATTATTGTAACTGAAATTCCATATCAAGTAAACAAAGCAACCTTAATTTCAAAAATAGCTGATTTAGTAGATGAAAAGGTTATTGATGGAATAACAGATTTAAGAGATGAAAGTAGCCGTGACGGCATTAGAGTTGTTATTGAACTTAGACGTGATATTATTCCAGAAGTTTTATTAAATAAATTATTTAAAACAACATCTTTACAAGTTAACTTTGGAGTAAATAATTTAGCTCTTGTTAATGGTGAACCTAAAATTCTAAATTTAAGAGAATTAATTGGTGAATATTTGAACCACCAATATGATGTGTTAAATAAAAGATATACATATGATTTAAGAAAAGCAGAAGAAAGAGCTCATATTCTTGAAGGATTAGTAGTTGCTGTCGATAATATTGATCGTACTGTGCAAATTATTAGAAACTCAAAAACTGATGAAGAAGCACAAAATACATTAATGTCAGAATTTAAATTGACTGAAATTCAGGCAAAACATATTCTTGATATGAAACTAAGACAATTAACTGGTCTTCAAATTGAAAAACTTAAAAATGAATTAGAACAACTAAGAATAACAATTAATGATTATAAAGATATTCTTGCTAATAAAGACAGACAAACAACAATCATATGTGATCAGTTAGATGAACTAATTAATAAATATGGAGATGAAAGAAAAACAGAAATTCTTTATGGTGTTTCCGGGTCAATTGATGATGAAGCATTAATCCCTGTTCAGGATGTTGTTATAACAATGTCTAAACGTGGATATTTAAAAAGATTACCAATTGATACTTACAAGACACAACACCGTGGAGGAGTTGGGGTTCAAGGATTAAAAGTTAATGAAGATGATGATGTAGAGAAAATGATTGTTACTACAACACATACTGATTTATTATTCTTTACTCAAGTTGGTAAGGTTTATAGAATAAGAGCTCATGAAGTTCCACCAGGTAGTAGACAATCAAAAGGTATTCCAGCACTTAATATAATTAACATCGAAAAAGGTGAAGAAATATTATCAATGCTACCTATTGATAATTATGAAAACGGATTCTTGTTATTTATAACTAAAAATGGGTTAGCAAAGAGAACAGATCTAAGTGAGTTTGAGAGCATTAGATGTAATGGTAAAATTGCAATTAATTTAAGAGATAATGATTCATTATTTGCAGTTCATAAAACAGGTGGTAATTCAGAAGTATTTATTGGAGCTAATAATGGTAAATTGGTTAGATTCAATGAATCATTAGTTAGAGATATGGGAAGAACAGCTACAGGGGTTAAAGCAATCTCACTTGAAGAAAAAGAATTTGTTGTTGGTAGTGGTACTAGTGAAGAAGGAAGTTTCGTTTTATCTATTGGTGAAAAAGGGGTAGGAAAATTAACTCCAAGTTCTGATTATAGATTAACAAATAGAGGTGCAAAAGGGGTTACAACTTTAAAAGTTAATGAAAAAACAGGTAAGCTTGCATCGATTAAAATTGTAAATGGTGATGAAGAATTATTAATGATCACAACAAGTGGAAAAGTTATTAGAACTATGATTTCACAAATTAATACTATTTCAAGAAATACTTCAGGTGTTAAATTAATGAATGTTGAAGATAAAGAAAAAATTCAATCTGTTGCTATTTTTAAAGCTGAAAATGATAATCAAGAAAAAAATTCTAATTTAGAAAACCAAGGCAATGTTTCTTTATCTGAACAAACAAAATCAACAGACTCATTAGAAAATCAAGAAATTAAACAGAATAATATAAAAACACAAACAAGTAATTCAGGTTTCTCATCAAACAATAGTGAAGATAGTCAATATAAAATAAATAAGGATAAATAATTTAAGTGGGATAACATGATGGCAATAAATTTATCAAAAACAAAAAAGTATGAAGGTAATATAGATATTTCATTAAATAATGTAAATATTATAAATCAAGTACTAGTTATTGTCCCATGTTACAATGAAGCTAGAAATATTGTAAAAGCAATTAATAATTTAAAAAAAACAATTAATATTGATTTTCTTTTAGTTAACGATTGTTCAACTGATAATACCCTAGAAATTATTAAAAAAAATAAATGAAATTATATATCAAATGAAAAGAACTTAGGTTTATCAGGTTCTTTTAGAAATGGTGTTAAATATGCAATTGATAAGGGTTATAGATATGTTATTCAATATGATGGTGATGGGCAACATAATCCAGAAGATATAATAGAGATGATTTTTTATGCACAAAAAGGTTATGATATCATTGTAACTTCACGATATTTTAATAATAACAATTTAACTAAAAGTAAGGAGATAGCGCATAAATTTTTAAAAACATTGTTTTATTTGAAAACACATCAAAAAATAACGGATCCAACATGTGGCCTTAGATTATACAATTGAGTTGTAATGGAAGAATTTTTAAATAATCCTAAAATGGATGTTGAGCCATCATCAATTGCATATATAACAAAGTCAAAAAAATTAAAGATAAAAGAAATTTCAACACAAGTGTTTAATAGAGAACATGGAGATGGTAGTTTCACTAAAAAATCAAATATCATTAAATACATGTCAAAACAAACTTTTAGATTATTATTTTTATCATTAAATAAATCTTCTAGAAAGGAAAATAAAAATGGTTAATTTATTTAATTTAAATGAATTTGTAATCATTGATATGGAAACAACTAGTTTTGTATTAGATGAAGATGTACTAGTACAGTTTGCAGCTAGAAAATATAGAGGAAATAAAATGGTTGATAAATTAAATATTTTAATTAATAACAAAAATATTAATCTTAGTGATGATTTTAAAAAAAGAACAAGAATTAGTTATAAATTACTTAAAAATAAAGGGATAAGTTTAACAAAAGCTAGAGAATTAATAAGGAATTTTATTTCCAATCACACAATTATTACTTACAAAGGAAATTTTTATTATCTTCAAATGTTATGATTTCTTTTTGATTATCAATTAAAAAATCCAACAGTTGATGTTATTGATATTGCCAAAGAATTTAAACTCATTAAAGATCCAGATGAAGTATCACTTGAAGATTTAGCAATTAGTTTGAATCTAGATTTTAATGAAAGCAAATGATATAATGCAAGTCATGATGTTGCAACAATTGAAAAGATATGATTTAAGTTGAAATCACTATTAAAAGAAAGAAGGAGTTAATAAATGAAAAAAATTACAAAAGCAGTTATTCCAGTTGCAGGATATGGTACAAGATTTTTGCCAGCATCAAAATCAATACCAAAAGAAATGTTTCCTATTATTGATAAACCTACAATTCATTTAATAGTTGAAGAAGCATATAAAAGTGGTATCACTGATTTGCTTTTTATTGTTTCAAGAAATAAACATTCAATTTTAAATTACTTTGATTACAATAAAGAACTAAACGATGTTTTAGCAAAGAAAAAGAAATTTAATGAAATAAAAAAGATTAATGAAATTACAGAAGTTATGAACATTCAATTTGTAATCCAAAAAGAACAATTAGGATTGGGGCATGCAATTTTACAAGCAGAAAAATTTATTAATAATGAACCATTTGCTGTTTTATTAGGTGATGATATTGTAATTCCAACAAAGAAGGATGATTATGCACTAAAACAATGCATCCAAGCCTTCAACAAAACCAAAAAATCAATTGTAGGTGTACAAGAAGTTAAATTAGAAGATGTATCTAAGTATGGAATTGTAAAACCTAAATCTAAAAAAATAGATAATGTGAAAGAATCAATTTTATTAACTTCATTAATAGAAAAGCCAGAACCTCAGGATGCACCTAGTAAATTAGCTGTATTAGGTAGATATGTTTTAACTCCAAATATATTTAAAGAATTGAAAAATACAAAAAAAGATATTAGAGACGAAATTGAATTAACTGATGCAATTAATAGCTTATGCAAAAAAGAATCAGTATATGCAAAATGTTTTAGCGGTAGAAGATTTGATATTGGTCTTAAAAAAGGATATGTTGAGGCTACAATCTATCTTGCATTAAGAGATAAAGAAATAAGTGATGAAATAAAAAATTTTATAAGAAATGAAATAAAAATTTAAATTAAGTTATTTAAATTGTAATTTAAAGTATATTTTTATTT
>CASESV010000006.1 GCA_949290735.1 uncultured Mycoplasmataceae bacterium | reverse complement strand
GTGAATAAAAGTCAATTTCAATTATGATTATGTTATAACTAAATTACCTGGGGAATTACCATTAGCAAAAGTGGGGAATTCCATTAGCACTAACATTAAGAATAAAAAAATCATAAAAAAGAAAATTATAAGATCATTTTAATTAACCAAAGTGTCTTATGATTTTCTTTTTTATGATAAATAATTAAGTAAATATCAAAACTTGTAATATAATTTATTTGTCGTTACAACATTAAGCACTGAACCATGTCAGGATGGAAACATAGCAGCATTAAGGTCGCTTCTTGTGTGTAGCGACACTTTTTTTTATCATTTGATATCACTTAGCATATTAATTAAAGTGTCATATGATTTATATTTTTTGTAATAAAAGTTTGATTTAGAACAGTTAATATCACTATAATTTTTATCTAGAATGTAAACATCAATTATAAATTTTTTATCATTAGTATTAAACATATTTAAACATTCATCCACAAAATTAACTTTTTTTAGGATATCTTTGTCATCTAGCCCAAGATACTTAATTTTATTTTTCATTAAGTAATATGCTTTAAGTTTTCTTCTAACAATGCATTCTTTATTGTTCATAACATAGCCTCCCAACTTTAATGATAAACTATTACATTATTTTTTCAAGAATGCTAAAATTTTCAAATTTGCAATTTGAATTTTTTTTTAAATTATGAACAACTTTCACATATTTCTTCTAATTCTTCTTTTAAAGTTTTGCAGTAATAAAATGTTTTTATACCAAGTTCAAATGCTCAAAAATGAAATAAACTAAATTCTTTAAGAGATGTTACTTTCTTAAAATAAATATTAATTGATTGTGCTTGATCCAAATACATTTGACGGATTGCTGCAGCCTTTATTAGCATATATTGATCACAATCTTGTGCAATTTTATAATATTTTCAATTTTTAATATTAGGAACCAATGTTGGTAGATTAATTTTACCATCCTCTTTATAAAATAAATTTTGAATTGGTTCAATACTTTCTGTAGCATTTACTGCTTTACCACTTGTTGCAGTTGGAGCAATTGCCATTAATTGTGCATTTCTAATTCCTCCATTTTTAATTTTTTCACCTAATTCTTTTCAACGTTTCATATCAGGTTGATAGTTTGTTAATGCCATAGCTTTTTTATTTGCTTTCATTATTGGGACAATACCAGCTGCTCATTCAGTTTCATTAAATTTTGTAAATGAACCTTTTATTTTAGCAAGATTATGGCTAGCTAAAATAATTCTGTAACTTAAATCATCAAAAATCTTGTTTGTTTCTTCAAGAGCTTCCTGACTATCAATAAAAATTTTTTTAGATGCAAAATAGTTTGCCATATTTAAAACACCAATACCTAAGTATCTATATTCTTTATTGGTTATTTCAGCTTCTTTAACTGGATATGTTGCAATATCAATTGTGTTATCCAATGCTCTAACTAATGTATTAACAACCTTGTCTTGATTTTCTTTATTCAATTTATAAAATTCATAAATGTTAATTGATGATAAATTACATAAAGCAATTTCTCCAGCACTAGTTTCAGACATAATCAATTTTTGATTTCCATTTAAGTAAATATATTCTTGATTTAAAATTGATTCTCTACTAGGTAAAACTATTTCACAACATAAATTAGAACTATTTACATATCTATTTAGTAATGTGGCTTCATTAACATTTTCTTCATGGAATAAATAAATGTTACCTGTTTCAACTCTTTCTTTAAAAATTAGTGCTATAACTTCTTTTGCAGGTAGTGTTATTTTTCTTATTCCTGATTTATTTTCATACTCAACATATTTTTTATTAAATTCTTCACCAAAACTATTTTGTAAATCAGGAACATCTTTTGGATCAAATAATGTAATATCTTCACCTCTTAGTACTCTATCAATTAATAAGTTATTAATTTTAACTGCATACTTTAATTGTCTAGCTCTATTTTCTTCTGTACCTGTATTGCTTTTTAATACAATTAACTCTCTAAAGTTATAATGTCATCACGGAAAATAAATAGCACATGCTCCAGGTCTTGTTGAGCCTTGATTAAAAGCTTTAACTGTAGATTCAAATATTTTAATAAAAGGAACTGGACCAGAACTAAAACCATCATTACCTACAATAGTACTACCAGAAGATCTTATACTTGTGAAATCAACAGCATTACCACCTTTAAACTTTGAGTATGTTGCAACCTGTTTAGCAGTTTCCATTATCGAATTAGTATTGTCACCAACCTTTGATAAAACACACGAGCTAAGTTGTTGATTGATAGTTCCAGCATTCAACATAATAGGAGTTGCAACTGTTACATAATGTTGACTTAAAATATCATACATTTCTTTGACAAGATCAATTCTTATTTGTTTAGATTCATCTTTAAATAAACTCAAAGCTATTCTCATATAAGCATGTTGAGGTAATTCTAGTTTCTTAGTTTTTGTTGCATTTAAACAATATTTTTCATGAAAAATATATAATGATTTATAAGTAAATAAAAAATCTCTTTCTTGTTTAATATAGTTACCTAATTCAATTAATTCATCTTCTGAATAGCTATTATAAACCTGTGCATTATATTTTTTATTTTTAATTCCAAGTTCAACAACTTCAAGAAAATTAGGATATCTTGTTTTTTTGATATTTCATGATTCTTTATATATTTTAAGTAATAATAACTTAGCAGCAATTTTTTCAAATTCTGGATTAATTCTACTTATTTTATTAGCAGCTGATTTAATTAGTTCATCATAAACATGAGCAATTTTTATTTTGTCATAAAGTTTAATTCTTGTTGAAGATAATAATAAGTCACTAAATGCTTCAACCCCATCACATGCTCATAAGCAAACACGTCTCATTTTATTAACATCATATGGAACAATATTACCATTTCTTTTAATAACCATGATATCACTTGAATCCATGGTTTTATCATTTATTTGATTTTCAATATCACTTAGTAAAGTTTTTTCTTTTTTCATATTAACCTTTCTTGTTTGTATTAGTTCCTTGTAGTTTATTTAAATTATCAAGTTCTTTTTTCATATCTATATCACCAATATCATCACTCATTGTTCCAATATTGTAATTAAGTGCTTGGGCCTCCTGTTGTGCTGTATTATCTTTATTTATATCTTTATACGTTTTAAATCATTCTACAATATCAGCGTGTTTTGAAGTTTGATATTTTGGTTCAAGTCCAATTATTTTTAAACGATCATTAGCATAATAATTCATAAATTCTTTAAAAACATCATTTGTTAATCCTGGTACATTACCCAATGATAATAAAAATTTACCTCATTTTAATTCATCTTTAACAATTCCATCAACAATTTCATATGCTTGTTCTTCAAATCAACCGTTATCAAATAAATGACTAAAACCTTCATTAGAATCTTTTCTTAGTATATTAATTAATCCACTTACAACTGCTACATGCATATCTTCATCAAAATTAATAAGTTTAATTATTCTAGTAACACCACTAATTGCGTCCTTATATGAAACATTAATCATATATGTTACCATAAAAGAAATATAAAATTTTAATCCTTCTAAGAAATAGATATGTATTAATAGTTTTAAAATTTTCTTTTTATTTTCATCATTTTCAACTAATTTCTTACTATTCATTAATTCTTCAATTTCATCATATGCATCAATTTCTTTATTTATTCTATTTTTAATTTCTTCAATATTGTATACACGATCAAAAATTTCTGTTGCATCTGATGCAAACATTTCTCTAATAATGTGACTATAACTCAAAGAGTGAATAAGTTCAAAAAAAGCTTGTGTTTTAAATACAGCTTCTCATTCACTTTGAGTTACAATTTCGGCCATTACTTTATCAAGTCCTCGATTTTGGCCACTATCCATCAATGTTTGGAATAAGATATTATGGATTAAAATTTCTTGAATATCCTTTGGAAGAGATTTAAAATTTTCTCTATCTTGAAGCAAAGAAATCTCTTCTGGAGTTCAAAAAGCTTGACGCATTGCTCTTTCAATTACTTTTGAAAAATTGTTCTTATAAATGTCATATCTTTGAAAACCGTTGTATTCACCAAAAAATATTTTTTGTTTTGTAATTTTAATATTTTTTTCTAAATTTATCAGATTTCTTTCCTTTTTCATAACCTCTCCTAGTAAAACGATATTTTTTATTATATAATAAAAGATATTTTATGAAACTAGGATTTTCTAAAGACATTCATAAATTAGTAAAAAATGGTAATAAAGACCTAATTTTAGGTGGTTTTACTATCAAAGATAGTAAATATACTATAAAATCTCATAGTGATGGTGACATTATATTGCATAGTATATGTTCTAGTTTACTTTCTTGTTTAAATTTAAAAACATTAGGAGAATATTTCCCAGATGATCAAAAAATTAATAAAAATCGATCAAGTATTGATTTTTTAAATTTTTGCTTGGATAAATTAAATGAATCCCAAAAAAAGATTATTTCTATGGATATATGTATAATTTGTGAAAAAATTATTTTAAAAGATTATTTGAGTTTAATTAAGAAAAATTTAATGAATCTTTTAAATATTAAAGATGATAGCATTATTGGAATCAAAGCAACAAGGTTTGAAAATAAAAGAAACAAATATATAGAATGCTATTGCAACTTATTAATTGATTAATAAGGTACTTTTATAATAATATAATTATTATAGTATAATTTATACAATATGATGGATTCTCGAATAGAAAAGATTTTAATTACAGAAGAAGAAATTAATGATGCGATAATCAAAGCTGCAAAGTGAGTTGATAGAGAATACTCAACTAAAGATTTAGTTTTGGTTACTGTACTAAAAGGAAGTATTCCTTTTGTTGGTTCATTAGTCCCTAAAATTAAAGTTGATTTTGAAATTGATTATATTGCTATGAGTTCCTTTAAAGGATGTACAAAAGCTCAATGTCTTCCAGAACTTGTAACAACTTTTTGTAGCAATCTAAAAAATAAAGATGTTTTACTAGTTGAAGATATTATTGATAGTGGAAGAACAATTTCAGAAATTATTAAGTTGTTACATGAACAAGGAGCAAAATCTGTGAAAATTCTTACTCTATTAGATAAACCAGAAGGTAGAGAGGTGAAATTAGAAGCTGATTATAAATGCTTTACTATTCCAAAAGAATTTATTGTAGGTTTTGGTTTGGATTATAAAGAAAAAATGAGAAATTTACCATACATTGGAATTTTAAAAAAAGAAATATACAAATAATAATGAGAGGTGCCTATGAATAAGTTAAAAAGAAAGATTTATTTAAAATTTGCTGAAGAAGAGAAAAAACAACAGGAAAAAGAAATGAATGAAAACACTGTTAGTTCCAATCAATCTTCTACTAATCAAAGACCTGATTTATCAAATCCAAGTGATAAATCTAAAAAGTTATCTAAAAAAACAAAGAAAAGATTAATAATATGATCAATTATAGTTATTATTGTTGGTGCTATTGTTGGTTATATTATTTATAATTCAGTGAAGCAAACAGAAGTTAATATTAATGCTTCAGAAATAACAGAGATAACAGATAGTAAAATTACAACACAATCAAAAGATGGAAAATCTAATACATATACATTAAATACAAAAGAAACTGGATGATCATACTATATCGGAAACTATTCATATCGTGTATTTATTCCTCAAGCATCAGGATTACCTCTATCATTCCAAGTTCAATCATGAAAAGGAGAGGGTAAACAATACATATATATTAATGAAGCACTTGGTATTAAAGAATCAACTGATAAAAATCCAGTAAGTCAATTATTGTTTCCTGCAATCACTAATTGAAGTTATGAACCTCAAGGTTTTGACTGATTAGCACTTATTTCTACACTACTTCCAATTATTTTCTTTATTTTAATTTTCTATTTAGGTTATAGAATGATGAGAAGTCAAGCTGGTGGCATGGATGGTGGTATCCTTGGTATGGGAAAATCAGGTGCTGAACTTGCTAAAAGTAATGTTAAATTTTCAGATGTTGCAGGTATTAAAGAAGAAAAAACAGAATTGAGTGAAATTGTTGATTATTTAAAGAATCCAGCAAAATATGCTGAAATGGGTGCAAGAACTCCAAAAGGTGTAATTTTATATGGTCCTCCAGGAACAGGTAAAACATTATTAGCAAAAGCAGTAGCAGGTGAAGCAGGTGTTGCTTTCTTGCAAATTTCAGGTTCACAATTTGAAGATATGTTAGTAGGTGTTGGTGCTAAAAGAGTTCGTGATTTATTTTCAAAGGCTAGAAAAGCAGCACCTGCAATAATCTTTATTGATGAGATAGATTCAGTAGCTTCAAAAAGAGGTAAAAACGAATTTGGTGGAGGATTAGCTGATCAAACAATTAATCAATTATTAGCTGAAATGGATGGTTTTAATACATCTACAGGTATTGTTGTTATAGCAGCAACAAATAGATTAGATGTATTAGATGAAGCAATATTGAGACCTGGTCGTTTTGATAGACATATTCAAGTTAATTTACCAGATATAAAAGAAAGAGAAGAAATTTTAAAAATTCATTCAAGAAATAAAAATATTTCTAAAAAAGTTTCTTTATATGATATTGCTAGAAGAACACCTGGATTTAGTGGTGCTCAACTTGAGAATGTATTAAATGAAGCAACACTATTAGCAGTTAGAAATAATCAAACAACAATTACAGAAGCTGATATTGATGAAGCAATTGATAGAGTTCTTGCTGGACCAGCAAAAAAATCTAGAGTAATAGCAAAAGAAGAAAGAAAATTAATTGCATATCATGAAGCAGGTCATGCTCTTGTTGGTTTATACACACCAGGAACTGATGTTGTTCAAAAAATTACAATTATACCAAGAGGTCAAGCTGCAGGTTATACTATGCAAACACCTGAAGGAATTGAAAAGAGAATTCAATCTAAAAAGGATTTATTAGATATGGTAAGAATGACACTTGGTGGTAGAGCAGCGGAAGAAGTTGTATTTGGACCTGATTTGATAACAACAGGTGCATCTAATGATTTATATAAAGTTACAAATGTAGTAAGAGCTATGGTTATGCAATTAGGGATGACAAAATCAGGAATGACTCAATTCTTCCCTTCAGAAGGTTTTGTAAATCCATATCAACAACAAAAACTTTATTCAGAAGCAAAAGCGAAAGAATTAGATGAAACTATTGAAAAATTAATTCAAACTGAATATAATAAAGCAAAAACTATTATTAAAAAGAACAAAAAAGAATTAGATTTAATAGTTGAAGCATTATTAATCATGGAAACAATTTTAAAAGAAGATATTGATTATATTCATAAGTATAAAAAATTACCACCTGAAGTAATGCGTTTACGAAGAAAACAAAGAGATGAAAAATTAAATAAAGGTGATCAAGAATAATGAGAATAAATTTTTCAAAAACAAGTAATCAATCTATAAATTATTTATCAGATATTGTCAAAAAAAATGATATTATTGCACGTCTTAATCCATCACGATTAAGATATATTGATTATTTTAGTATTTCAAACATACAAACATATTCTGATAATTCTAGATATGAATTAAGTTTTTTTGATCTTTATTACGATAGATGTTATAAAAATTCATCAATTGTCAACGAAAATAAATGTGGATCAATTAAAGTTTTTTGCTTAGATTTAAATTTTGATATGCAATTTGATTTTAGTTTATTAAGTTCAAATTTTTTAAATTATTGAAAGAAGAATGATGAAATAGATTTCATTAAGCCAAAAATTATTGAATATAATAAAAACAAAATAGGACAAAAAGCATTAAGATCTGTTGCTTGTACATATTTTTCTAAGATGTTTGAAAAAATATTTACTGAAAATGTTTTATGTTTTAAAAGAAATAACCAAATCATTCTTGCCTTTAATTTAGATAATTATCAAACAGTTAATAACATGGATTATATTCTTGATGATTTCTTGAATGCAATATATGAAATTGTACAATCGATATCTGGATGAATTCAATTACCACCAGAATCTGGAATGCAGCAAATTAACATGCAAGAATGATATGACAATAGAAGAAGTAAGAACAAAAAAAATAAAAAATATGTGATGTATCTTAAAAAATAATTTTAAAAGTGTTGTGCTTAAACAATTTTACAAATTAACTCATTATTTATTACTTTATCAACTTTAACGTATATGAATTTATTTAATAATGACTTATCATCAGATTTTAATAAAACTTTAGCATATTCACTACTTTTTCCAATGTATATACCATTTTCATATTTTTCAAAAATTACTTCTATTTCTTTGTTAATGAATTGCTCAAGATATTGTTTATATAATTTTTTATTTAGTGTTTCAGCTTTTTTAAATCTTTCTTGTTTGATATTACCATGCAAGTCAATAAGCTTGCTAGCTGCTGTATTTTTTCTTTTTGAATAAGTAAATATATGACAAAACCCCATTTGATTTTTTTCTAAAAATTTTAATGATTCTTCAAAATCATTATCAGTTTCACCAGGAAAACCAACAATCAAATCAGTACTGAAGCAAACCAAAGGATTGTAACTTCTAATTTTTTTCATTAATTCACTAAAATCTTTCGGTGAATATTTACGATTCATTTGCTTTAGTATATTTTTACTACCTGATTGTAAGCATAGGTGTCAATGATTACAAAATCTTTTTGGATTAGTCATAATAATATCAATAATCTCATCATTAATTTGAAAAGGTTCAACAGATGAAATTCTTATTCTAAAATCACCATCAACATCGTTTATTAATTTAAGTAATTTATAAAAATTACAATCACCATTTTCATATCCTGCTGTATTAACACCTGTTAACACTATCTCTTTAAATCCTCTTTTTATAAATTCTTTTATTTGATTAATAATATACTCAGGTTTAGCTGATCTTTGCTTACCTCTGGCAAAAGGGATTGCACAATAGCTACACATAAAGTTACACCCATCTTGAATTTTAATAAAAGCTCTTGTTCTATTTTCAAATGATGAAGAATTGGTTATTTCAAATTCTTTTTCAAGCATTAAATTCTCAACTTTATCAATTTGTTTTTTTGATTTATAAAATTCTTCAATTAATTGAACAATATTATTTTTATACTTATTACCAAGCAAGATATCTACTTTTAATTTTTTTTTAATTTCTTCAGCACCTGTTTGCGCATAACATCCAGCAACAATTATTATTGCATTTGGATTCAATTTATTAGCTCTAGATATTATGTTTCTTGATTTAGAATCAGCTACATTTGTTACAGTACAAGTGTTAATTATATAAATATCAGCTTTTTGATTAAAATCAACTTCAATATATCCATTAGAAGTAAGATCATTAATCATTACTTGTGATTCATATGTATTAACTTTACATCCTAATGTATGAATTGCAAAAGTGTTTTTATTCATAACTAAAAAGAATCACCTGTAGCTTCTTGCTTATTGTTTTCATTGTTACTGTTTGCTTCATTATTATTTTCATCTATATTAGATTGGTTATTTTCTTCTTCAGATATTCTTTTTAATTCTTCTCTACTTAATTCACTAAAGCTAATTCCTAAATTTAAATATGCAACAAACCCCATGATAATCAATGATATAAAAGCACTTAGTCCAAATCCAATTGACAATAAAACAATATTCATTTCTTGTTTGTTACATAAAATAGCAACAATGCTTAAAGTAACTGGAATAACAAAATTTGCAAGTGTGCATAACCCACATGTTTTAATTCTTGATACTAGTTTAGGATTAATGGGATTTTCATTATTTTTAACAAGGTTATAGAATAAATAGAAAAATATACCAACTAAGATACACCCAATAACCATTCCAACAATAGGAATTGCAATAGTCCATTTTAAATTACTAAATATGATATTGATTGTGTTATCACCTTTAAAAGCACTAATAAATAAACACAAAACAACTGCAGCACTAACACTTACAATAATATTAGCAAATGATAATAAATAATTAATATATTTCTTCATTTTATTTTTTCTTTCTTAATATAAAATATGATACCACACTTAATAAGTATATCAAAGCAGTTTCACTTCTTAAGATTGTTTTTGTCAATTTTAAATATTGGAATCTTGTTTTTATTTGATTTAAAAAGTTTATATCATCATTGTTAAAACCACCTTCAGGCCCAACAATAATACCTATTTTTTTAAAATTATTTTTTTGTTCTAAACTAATTTCTGAATTATCTTGATAAATTTCAGCAATAATATTAATATCATTTTGATTTACAAGATTAATAAATTCGTTTTTTGTAACTAATTCGATATTCATTAAAGTATTACGATTTGATTGTTCAGCTGATTCTTTAATTATTCTTTTATACCTTTCAAGGTTATGCTTAATATTGTTTTGACTCAAGTTAGAATTATAAATATAAAAATTAGTTACATTTAATTCACATGCTTTTGATATTGCTATCTCCATATGATTTGGTTTAATACTTGCTTGAAAAACATTAAGTTCACATGGGTTAGTAACATCATCAAATATTTCATTAATTATTTTGGCTCTTAAAGGATTTAAACTTGATAAAGATGCAACATATTTTTTAGAATTATTATCAACAACAATGATTTTATCATCAATTTTATATCGCATAACTTTAGTAATATGTAATTCATCTTGTTTTTGAAATGAAACAACATTATTAACTATTTTATTAATAAAATATTTTTGCATTATAAAACCTTATCTAAAATTGCATTAATATATTTGTAATTATTGTCAACATTATAATTTTTAGCTGTAATTAATGCTTGATCAATAATAATTGATTTGTGAGTTTTTAGTACTTTATATTCAGATATTGCTTCTAGAATTATTGCTCGATCAACAAAAGGAATTCTATCTCACGTTCATGATATTTCAAGATATGGCTTGACTGAGTCTATTAGTTGTTGTTTATTATTGCAAACATATTCCAAAATTTTGATTTGTTCAGCATCAAAATTATAATTAATTAAGGCTTCATCAATAATTTCTTGCTTTGTACTTTCTAATAACAAGTACTGATATATTAATATTGTAAGATCAACTCTTTTTTCTCATTGGGTTTTCATAAATTAAGCTCTAGATATATATTTTCCAGTTTTTGTTTCAATTAATACTGATTCTCCTGCTTTAATAAATTGTGGTACTTGAATTTCTCAACCAGTTTCAAGTCATGCTTTTTTTTGAGCATTTGTTACAGAATTTCCTTGAACAGCTTCCTCTGCATCTTTTACAGTCATTGCAACTTGATCTGGTAATGAAACACCTAAAATTTCATTTTCAAGTTTTAAAACAGAAACTTCTGTACCTTCAACAATGAAATTCTTTTCTCATTCAAGTTGTTTTGATGGTATTTCTACTGTTTCTCATGTTTCTTGATCAGTAAAAACAAAATTATCACCATCTAGATATGAAAATTGCATTTTGACATTAGAAAGCATTGCTTGTTCTAGTTTTTCTCCAGTTAAAACTTCAATGGTTATTGAACCTGTTCGTAAATTTTTAACTTTACATTTTACAATTCCTTCTCTCATAGCAGTTTTATTGAAAGAATTTTCAATCACTTGATAAATATTTCCTTTGTAATAAAAAGCATTACCTGCTCTTAAGTCTTTTGCGTCAATCATTGTAGCCATATAAAACCTCTCTTTTTATTATTACTTTATATTTTTAGTATATATATAATACCAAAAAAAAGATATGAAAATAGACAAAAATAGTTTATTTTTATATAATATATATATTAATAGATAGAATCTTAGGGGTTAATATGCAACATATTTTAAGTGAAAAAATTGATTTAAGTGAAATTGAAACTGATGCTTCATTAATAGGATCAAGACCAGGACAATTATTACAATCAAAAGCTTCAATAATATATTTACCAGGTTTTGGTTGTGATTTTGATGCTCATAAAGAATTTGCAAATATGCTAACCTCATATGATTATTATGCAATAAATTTTCCAGCTCATGGAAATAGTGGATATAAAAATGTTAATGAATTAACATTAACTCATTTCACAAATATTGTTTTACAGTTTATAAGTGATAGAGATTTAAAAGATGTAATTATTATTGGCCATGGATCATCAGCTGCTGTGGCAAGTAATGTTTCTCAAATTTTACCAAATATTGTTAGAGCGGTAATTTTAGTTTCTCCACTTGAAACTTTGTTCCAAGAGGATGCAGGTAAGGTTGAAGATGTTATGATACCAAGATTGATTGAAAATCTTGAACAATTAAATAATTTAAAAGTTTTTAATTATCATTTAAAATCATTGAATTCTGATTTTTGAAAAAACTATAATAATAAAAAACTTACATATTTTAATAAAAATTATTTACCATTAAGTATTATTTTGAATTACTTATTAAGTCCAGAATTAAAACAATCAATTGAATTAAATTATAAGAATATCCAAGTTCCATGTTTGTTAGTTTTTGGTGATAGTGATGGAATGATTAGACTTCCTGAAGTTTTATCAAAGGCTCAAACAATGGTAGATAATGCAAAAGTTTGTGTAATTCCAATTTCTGGACATGAACCATTCTTTGATAATCCAAAAAATTATTTTAGCAACGTTGTATCATTTATCGATGAAGTAATGTTTAATTTTGAAAACAATAAAGGTGATATGTAATGGCAGGACAAAACAAACCTGCATTATCTAGTACAATAAATAGAAATGTAGCATCTCCAGCTACTTTTTCACATCCGCCACGTCCACCAATGGTGCCACCACAAAAACCAATTAATCAAACATCTGTTTTACAAAACCCACCACGTCCACCAATGGCTCCAGGTTCAGCTCCAACTGCACCAATGGCAGGAGCACCAAGAGCTCCAATGCCTATGCCACCAGGATCTTCTGGTCAAGTAACTAAAAATATTAATTCTTTTGGCGGGAAAATAAATAGCTCTCCAATAGTTCAACCTACTGGTTTTCCACAAAAACAAAATCAATTACCACCATTTCCATCATTCCCTCCACCTTCAAATAATAGTGCGAATAATAACTCCCAAAACTTGAATACTAACCAAAGTTCTAATGCAATAATAAATCAAGAACAAAGAGGGTTCTCACAATTTACCCAAGATCAATCATTAAATAATAATGTTTCAGATAATGGAATAAATTATGCTGATATTCAATATATTACTGATTTAAAAACATTAGAAAAATTTTATGAAGATAACAAATATACACAAATTCTTGCTAAAAGATATGAAGATTATGATTTGGGGTGAAATGCACCTAGAATCACTCCACCAAAAGATGAATTATTATCACAATTAAAATATTATGATGATCTTAAAAAATATGAAAAATTAGATGAAAGACAATTAGCTAAAATTGAACTAAGAATCAATGAAATTGTAAATAAATTAAATGATTGTGAAAATTATGAATATTATCAAAAATTTGGGCATGAAAGATTATCATATAATAGTGATTTCCGAAATGATGTTTTTAGAAGAGTTCCATGATACCAAAGAGATGATTCAATAAGAACATATGATGGTTATACAGATCACATTGATATTGCATTACCAAAAGAAAAGTATTGACTTGCATATTATAACGGATTATCACCAGATGAAATAAATCAGTTTTATGATGATGTTTATGTTAATAATGTAGCAAATGAAAATATGAATAATGATTTATTAAATCACCCAATGTTTAATAAAATGAACACATATGGATCAAATGCAGATTTACCAAATTCACCAATATTAGCAAATTATCCTGAAACAAGATCTTCAGAAAGGATGAATAATTCATCTGTAAATAATAATAAAAAAGTTAATGATCACCAAAAGAAACATTGATGATCAAAAAAAGATAAGGAGAAAAAAGTAGATATGTCAGCAAATAATAATAAATCACCTCAACCAACAGGCTTCCCACAAAAACAAAATCCAACTCCGCCAACTCAACCAACAGGCTTCCCACAAAAACAAAATCCAACTCCGCCAACTCAACCAACAGGCTTCCCACCTAAAAACAATCCTTCTTCACCTAAACCAGGGGGATTTAATACACAGCCATTTAATAACAACTCTCAATCTACTCAATATTTTGGATACCAAAATAATGCTAAATAAATTTTTTTCAAAAAATAATCTTACAGTTTATCAAAATGATATAATGCAAAATAATTCAGTTGTTATAACTGAAAACAACTCAGTTTATATTATTGATCCTGGTTTTGATACAAAAGAATTAATAAAATTATATAATTCATATGAAAACAAATATATATTCTTGACTCATTCACATTATGATCATTGTGGTGGAGATTTTAATTTATTAAATAATTGATCTACCCAAATATATTTAAGTAAAAATTTAGAAAAATGAATTTCTAAATTAGATCAAAATTTATTTTTTAAAACTCCACCAGATCATAATAAAATTACTTTTGTTTCAGATAAATTTAAATTGAATAATTTTATTTTTTATCTTTCTCCTGGTCACTCAATCGATAGTATGTGCATTAAATATAATGATATTTTTATTATTACTGGCGATCATATTTTTGCCAATTCAATAGGAAGAACTGATTTATTGACATCAGATCCAGTAATGATGAATGAATCATTAAATAAAATGAAAAAAATTATAAAAAATAAAAACTATATAATTATACCTGGGCATGGAGATATTGTTAGTAGTAATGAGCTTTTGGAAAACAATCCATTCTTGTAGTTATTTTTTCTTTGATCCCAAATCTCTCAAATCAAGATCTTCTATTTCATTGGTATCATTAATAAATCATAAATCACATTCTTTTCCATTCATCAAAGCAATATAAAAATTTTTATATGCTGCTTTTCATTTTTTATTGTTGTAAAATTCATTTTTTAAAAATATTTTCATAGAATCTCTTTGAGTAAATCCCTCCATTGGACATCCACAAGGAAGAATAGGCATTTTTAAATGTTTTGATTCACTAATGATATCTTTTTCCCTACAAGTTATTAATGGTCTAATAAATCAAATTTTAGTTCTATCAAGATACATTTTTGGTTTAAATGTAGCTATTCTACCTTCATTAATAAGATTTAAAAACAAAGTTTCTATTGCATCGTCAGCATGATGACCCATAGCAACTTTATTGCAATTATATTTTTTTGCACAATCAATAAGAATGGCTTTTTTCATTTTTGAACAAAGACTACATTGGATTTTTCCTTTTTTCATATTTTCTTTAAGTATTTGACCCATATGTGTATCTTCTAAATAAAATTCAACACCTTGTTGTTTTCAATAATTAGCTAATGAATCATAGTCCACAGCACACAGATTTAATTTTAAATGAACTCCTACTAAATCAAAATTAATACCTTCTTTTGCAGCAATTTTTTTGTATAATGATAAGCCATACAATAAACTCATTGAATCTTTTCCACCACTAATACCAACACAAATACGATCCCCATTTGAAATCATATTAAAAATTTTATTTGCTTTAATGATATTACCTACAATTTTTCTCATTGATTATAACTTTCTATTCAATAAAAAACTTAGTTAAATTATTACATAAATACTTAATCTTTGAATATTTATTTATATATATTGTATAATTTATATATATTATATATTGAATCTAGTATAAGGGTGATTTATGGCAATGTTTAAAAAAAATAAAAATAAAAAACAAGAAACTTTACCAAATGAAAAATATGATTACAATCGTAGAGAATCTCTAGTTGATTTTAACAAATATGATGAAGCATGAGAAAGAGAATTAAGAAGATTATCTGAAAAAAATAAAAGAACTGAAGACAACATAAATAATGGTTCTTTAAGATATAGAAATTACTTACCAAATCATGAATTTGAAAGAATTGTTAGGTCACAAGAACAATATAAAGTTAATGATTATAACTATAATAATAATTCTGAACTTTTTCTTGACAATGTAAAATATCAAATTTTTCTAGAAACACAAAGACTGTTATCAGGATCTAAAACATTTGATACTAATTTAGAAAATACGATATTGCCTGAAAATTATAGAACTGGTGATGACTATGAAGATAATATGATTCGTATTGCAGGATATGATGACCCAACACTATATCAAGTACTTAGAGAAAAGTTTGAAGACAACAAAATGAATCCATATGCTAGAGGAAAGGATGTTAATTCTTTAACTAAACAAGATCAAATATATGATTCAAGTAGTCAATTATATCGTAGATCAAGAATTGATGATTTGAATTCAGAAAGAATAAAAGAATTATCAGATTCAGATAGAGAAAAAATTAAACCTTACTCTTCTTATACAAATTCAAATTCAATTCATACAACATCTGATTCAAATAAGAATTATAATCAATCTTCATCATTAGATAAATCACCTGAAAAAATAAACACTGTTCAACAATCGCCTATTGTTGATCAAAAAAATGATAGTGAATGAAAAAAATATAGACAAGATATTATAGATTATGTGGATGCAAAAAATGTAAATGAACCTATTAATTTTGTCCCTCCACCACCACCAATTGAACCACCTAAACCAGAAGATATTGTTATCCATTCATATAGAACAGAACCAAAATCAGAAAACAATGAAATTGACGACTCATTTTTAGTAAAGACAGATGACTTATCTAGACCATCATTAAAACCAGTTGTACCTATGGTTGCAGCTAATGATCGTGTTTCTAATGTTAAAGATTTAAATGATACAGAATGACAAAAAATTAAAAATTACATAAAAGATTTTAATACTAATGATGATTCAGTATCAATTGCAAACACATCATCAATTGTTGATGCTGATGATGCTTTAAAAGTTGATTTAAATGCTAAATTTTATTTAACTCCAGATCAACTAAAAGAAATTAGAAATAAACAATTAAATCAATTTCAATCTGTAATTAATGACTATGAAGATACATTAAAACAACAAGAAAAAATAAATTTACAAAGAGCATATGATGAGATGAATTCAAAAATGAAAACATCGAATTCAACAAATGATAAATTAAAAGAAAAAATTGAAGAACAAAACAAGCAAAATTTAAAAGTTATTGATGAAAATATTAAACTTAAAAAACAAATAAAGGAATTAGAAGAAAAATTATCTAAAGAACCTAAAAAACCTGTAATTACTATGGTTGATCTAGAACCTGAAAAAAAAGTTACTACATTGTATCCTGATAAAAATGAATTAGCTCAAGCACAACTAAAATTAAAAGAAGTAGAACAAGATAAATTAACTAGTGATGATAAAAAAGAAGAAATTAATATTTTTAACAATGTTGATAATAAAAATGAATCATCAATAGATTCTATGAATGTATCAAAAAATAATATAAATAATGATAAGATAATTAATCAACAAACATATATAATTAATGAAAACCATTATCACATAAAGAATAATGATGAAAATGAATTATTAAGAGAAGAATTAGAACCAAATACAATTGCACCAAAATCAAATGTAAAATTAATTAAGCCAAAAAATGCCATCCCTTCAAGAAGATATAATTCATTGCAAAACATAACTCATAAAGAACCTGAAACAGTAGATATTTTAGATTCTAATAAAAATTTTATGAATGATAATCCTGATCAAGATGAAATTTCTGCATCGATTATTAATCCTCAAAATATTAAGGGGATGCCAAATGATTTAAATAAAAATAAAACTAATAGTATTTATGCAAATACATTAGCAAAAAATAGAGCTGCAGCTTTAGGTTCTAGTAATTCATATGCTCCATATAATGATATGATAAGATCTACAAATGGTTTATCTTTAAATCCTTATAGAAATAACAATGAAGGAATGCCAATAGTAAACCAAGATAATAAAGTAGTTTCAATTAAAGAAGCATATGCTAAAAAATAGTTATTATATATTATAATGGTGTATAATATATTTGCACTCACAGCACCATTTGATATTGTTTAACATTTTAGTGGCATTGTTTTATGAGTAATGATTAGCTGAAATCACGAAATTATTAGCATTAAAATGTCACAATAGACAAATGCACTTTTAATGTGAGTAGCAAAACTCATATTAAAAGGAGATATTATAAATGAGTAGATATACAGGAAGTATTTATAAAAGATCTAGAAGACTTGGATTTTCATTATTAGAAAATGAAAAAGAGTTTTCTAAAGGTAAGAAAAGAACATATGCACCAGGACAACATGGAAATAAAAGAACAAAACTTTCAGGTTATGGTGAACAATTACAAGAAAAACAAAAATTGATGTTTATGTATGGTTTAAATGACCGTCAATTTAGAAGATTTTTTACAATTGCAAGACACAAAGAAGGTGTTTTAACAATTAACTTACTACAAACACTTGAATCAAGATTAGATAATCTTGTCTATAGAATGGGTTTTGCACCAACAAGAAGAGCTGCAAGACAATTAGTTAACCATGGTCATATATTATTGAATGGTAAAAAATGTGACATTCCTTCTGCACTTGTAGAAGTGGGAGCTAAAATTGCTGTTAAGGATAAAACAAAATCAAAGATCAATTTAGATAAAGCTGTTATTGCTGATTTTGTTGATGTTGATAAAAAAGCTATTGAAGGTAAATTTAAAAGATTACCAGAACGTAATGAATTACCAGAAAATATCAATGAATCATATGTGGTTGAATGATTCAAACGTTTAGTGTAATAATATGCAAAATAATTTTTTAGTAGCTATTAATATAAGATGTGATGTTGAAGAATTTAAAAAATTATTAGATGCATCTAATATTAGTTACTTTAATTATAAAGTTGAGACTCCAAAAATATATTATGATGAACAAACTTACTTTGTTTTTGATACTTTAGAAACAAGACAAGTTTTAATTAAAAAAATAAACGATAATGCAGAATTAATAAAACAAATTAATGAAATTAATTTTTGTGAAAGGGAATAAATGACTCCAAAAAAAGCTTACGCAATACAATCTAGTTTTGATTCAGAAAAAATTGATTTGAATTTTAGAATTTCAAGTCTTAAAAAATTTAAAGAAACAATTTTAAAATATGAAAATGATCTTTATAAAGCAATTGATAAGGATTTAAATAAAGCTAGCAAAGAATTTTATTTATCAGAAATGAATGAGGTTTTATGTGAAATTGATTATCATATTCAAAATCTAAAAAAATGAGTGAAACCTATAAAAGTTAAATCAACATTTCAAACACTTAAAACTAAATCTCAAATTTTTTATCAACCTGTGGGTAGAGTTTTAATTATTTCACCTTTTAATTATCCTTTCAATTTAGCTTTTATGCCATTAATTGGTTCTATTAGTGCAGGTAATCAATCATTATTGAAATTATCTGATCAAACAATTAATGTTAACAAAGTGATGTATAAAATAATAGATGAGGCTTTTGAAAAAAACCACGTCACTTATATTAAAGATAATGAAATAAATAATTTTGATGAGCTGTATGATTACCAACCTAAATTAGTCTTTTTTACAGGTAGTAATTATGTTGGTAAACAAATTGAAAATATTTGTGTACAAAAAAATATTAGATATGTAACTGAACTTGGGGGAATGTGTCCATGTTATGTTTCATCTATTAAAAATGATAAAATTTATAAAAGAATTGTTTGATCTAAATTTTTGAATGCCGGACAAACATGTGTAGCAATTAATTATATTTTGTACAATGATTCAATTTTAAATTTTGTTGACAATTTAATAGCAGAAATTAAAATACAATATCCTAATGTTTTAGAAAAGAATAATATAGCAAAAATTATTAATAAAAAGTCATTTGATAGATTAACTAAGATTATTAAAGATAATAAAAATAATATTTTATATGGTGGTAAATATTGCAAGAAAAGATTATTAATTGAGCCTACTATAATAGAAATTGATCCAAGTAAAATAAAAGCATACGGTGAATTATTTGGCCCGATTTTATTTGTAAGTAAAGTAAATAAAGATTTTAATAATATTATGAATATTATTAATAGTATTGATAATACTCCACTAGCTGCTTATTTATATAGTAATAATCAAAATGAATATGATAAATTCACTAGAAATATTAATGCTGGTTCATATGCAATTAATGATTCGTTGGCCCAAATATTAAACCACCATTTACCTTTTGGAGGAGTTTATTCAAGTGGTACAAATTCATATCATGGATTTTATAGTTTTAAAGCAATGAGTTTAGAAAAATCTATGTTGATTAATGATAATAAATATGATAATTCTTTAAAATATTTTAATAATAATATTACATTAAAAACAATGAAAAAGAAAATTAACTTCATTAAAAAAATAAAAAAATAAAAAAATTAATATATGTAATATATTACTATCTTTCTATATAGATGAGTACTTGATTTTGTTTTTTTATAAGTGTATAATTATATTAAGTTTGCAATATAGCAACTTTTATTTAAAAAAAAACAAATCAAGAGAAACGTCATGAAATCAAGAGAAACATTCAAGAAGGCATTGCCTATATTGGGTGTTGGAGCAATAGCAACATTTGGATCTATTTTTGGAACAAGTGTTGTTTGTTCAAATAACAACTCAGTAAGCAATTGCCAACAAAATCAAATAATTAACAAATCAAATAAAATTACTAAAACAAGTAAATCAATTTCTACAATCAATGGTCAAAAAATTGTAGATGCTATCAATTCATTTAAGTTGAATCCGTCAATGACTAACACAAGCCAAGCGTATCAATTTTATTATAATGAAGGTGAAACTGCAGATTCTGCATTAATTAAAGATATTAAACAAAACATTAAGTATGTTAAATACTACGATCAATCAAAAGTGTATACATTACCTGATGCTGCAATCCAAGTTGTACCAACTTCTCAATATGGTAACTATAACATTCAAATTAATTTATCATTAGTTGATGGTGCAGTAATTTATTACAATTATTTTAATCCATCAGCTAATGACACATTAAGTGAAAGTTCAGTATCAAATAGTAATATTGTAGTTGAAAGAAATTCTATTCAATTTAATGCATTGACTTATAACAATGTAAATGAAGCTAGATTACAATCTGCTAAAAAAATGGATACATTACAAATAGTAAGTATTACTAGTGGGGTTGTTGGCGGAATTGGAATTATTCTTTTAATTGTTTTATTAATAAAAAGAAAGATTGCAAACAAGTTTACATATTAATAAATAATAGTTAATTCATAGTGATATAATTAACATATGATTAAGTCTTTAAAATTTTTAAAGTTTTTTAATGTTTTATTAATTGGAATACTTGGTTGTGGTGTTGCTACAACAATTGCAATATGTACATATTCATTATTATCTCCAAGTGAAATAAAAGAGGTTGAACCTTTTCAATATAATGAAGATGTAATAAATTTTTCTTTAACTCCAAAAATTTTAAACAATAATAATATTTCTCCTGAACAAAGAAAAGCTGCTGAAATCGATAAAAAAGCTCTTGATTTCTATCAAACATATTCAAGATCAATTGCTATCTCTAAAAAATATGATACTACATCAACATTGGGGACAATATGAGCATATCCGAATCCAAATAATGATCATAGATATTGATTTGCAACTAATATTCATGTAATAAGGGATTTATTATATTTAACTAATGATAATGTTTTAGATCAATCAGTAATAGAATCAAATTTTTACATTGATGTAAATGATTTTGATTCAGATATGAAACATACACAATCATATGATAAACGGTTAAGAAATGTTAAAATTGAAAAAATAGGATTGACTGATCAATATTCATCAGCTTTTTCTAATAGTTATTATTTAAATGGAAATAAATTTAGTAATGAACCTTATAATTATACTGATTTTGCAATTTTAAGTTCAACAGTTAATCCATTTTCATCTAATATATCAACATATGATATGGATTTTGTTGATACTGAAGAAGAGTATGAACGTGCTAAAAATGCACAATATTTATATATAGCAGGTTTTCCAGTTGTTAGTAATCCAACTAAAGATAAGATAACTGATTTTATTACAGCAAAATATAGAATTAAAAATTCAAATTCAGACCAAACTATTTTTGGAAGTACAGCAGTAAAACAATTTGGTGGAATAAGTAATTATATTACTAACGATAAAACATGATTAGATATATTTGTAAATGGTGATTATAAGAGACCAGGATTTTTAAGTTTTGCAAGTCAATTAATTATGCCTAATTTAAACTTAGGTGGTGGTTCAAGCGGATCAGTTATATGCTTTTATGATCCAGAAGATGAAAAAATAAAACCTCTTTCAATATGATGAGGAGTATATGAAACAAGAAAAAACGGAAAACTTGTTGAAGTTAAAGGTGCAGGTGATCTTTTCTATTCTAGTAATTATTATATAGGTAATAAAGAAGTTCCAGGGTATAGCAACTTATATGATTTAATGTGAGATCCTGAAATAAAATTAAATTTTTATTAATTATTTTTATTAGTGATGAGTTTGCTCAAAACCATTTTTAATGATTTTCATAGCTCTTGCTACATCAGTAGAATTTGCAGGTTCAATTTTTTCTAGAGCATATTTCATTTTAAGATTTTGATATTTAGGTTTTGCCATATCATGGTAAGGTAATAGTTCAAATTTATCCATATATTTTAATTTACCAATAAACTTACCAAGTTCATAAAGACCTTGTTCATCGTCACTAATACCTGGAACTAGAACATTTCTTACCCAATAGTGTTTTTTATTTTTCTCTAAATATTCAATAAATCCACATGCATCTAAATTTTTTACACCTGTAATATATTCGCATTTTTCGGGAATCATATGTTTAATATCTACAAGTCATAAATCTACATAGTTAATAAGTTCATCAAATTTATTTTTAAGATTATTTTTTCAAAAATAACATGAAGTATCAATTGTTAAGTGAATATTTTTTTTATGACATTCTTTTGCTAAATTTACTAAGAAATCAAAATGAAGGGTGGGTTCACCACCAGAGATGGTTATCCCACCATTATCATTTTGATAATAAGATTTATTTTTTTCATATAAATCTAATATTTCTTTTACTGTAATATTTGAAGCTTCTTTTGATTCAAAATTCCATGATTCAGGATTGTGACAATACAAGCATCTCATAGGACAACCTTGTAAAAAAATAACTAACCTAATCCCTGGCCCATCAACTGCTCCAAATGATTCAGTTTTAAAGCATAAACTTTTTGCTTTAGACATAAAATTCTAAATTACATTTTGCAGTGGAAAGTTCTGCTTATTACATCATCTTGTTGTTCTTTAGTTAATTTAACAAAGTTAACAGCATAACCTGAAACACGAACAGTTAGTTGTGGATAATTTTCAGGATGCTTTTGAGCATCTAGTAAAGTATCTCTGTTAAATACATTAACATTCAAGTGTTGAGCACCTTTTCCAAAATACCCATCCATCAAACCAACTAATTTTTCAGTTTGTTCTGCACTTGGCATATTCAATTGTTGTTTTGACATAGTTTTTCTCCTACTCTACATAATTATTATATACCTTTAAAAATAAAAAGTAATAAATATCATATATTTTTATAAAAACATACAATTTTTATCATTTTTACATTAAATATATTATTATATATAATATTATGAATAACATTGCTAAAAAGATAAAAACAATAGATTTGACATCATTATTATCATTTTTACTATTTATTGGAGGGATAGTATTTTTTATTTTATTTTGTGTTTTTAAATATACTGAATTTGGCGGACAAAGCATTGATGTATCATCAAATAAGACACTTGAAACACTAACTTGAGTAGTACTTGGTCTTGGTTGTGTATTTATTTTCTTTGCAATTGTCTCAGCAATTGTAGTTGGCATTTTTTGTGTTAGTACAAAATGACCTGAAGAAAATCTTAGATCTAAATGTAAATTACTTGGGATTTTAAACTTTATCCCTTTACTTATGTCAATTCCAGGAATGTTAATTTCTAAAAAATTAGTTCATTTTATGAAGTCAGATAAATTTTCAGATTTCAACAAAACGCAAGAAAACAATTCTAATAATAAAATAAACCAACAAGAGATATCTTCAAAATCAAATTTATCAACCCAAGCAACTCAATTAAATAATGATGTAAACCAAAATAACCAAAATCAAAATTCAACTACAACTCAAACAATCATAAGTTATACTTCATCTTCTTCATATCCAATGAATGAACCATTTTGATATATCAACAAATGAATGTATTATGATGGAACCACATATTATGAGGCTAATGAAAACAATCAGTGAGTAGTATCTAATACTATTCCAAGATAATAAGGTAGTTTTATATGAATAAAAAGGTTATGGTATCAGGTGTACAACCTACTAATGATATTACTTTAGGTAATTATCTTGGGGCAATTAAAAATTTCGTGAAGTATCAGGATGAATATTTAATGTATGTATTTGTTGCGGATTTACATGCATTAACAACTAATAACATAGATATTAATATTGAAAAAAACAGTTACAATATTGCTAAAACATATTTAGCAGCAGGATTGGATCCAAATAAAGTTATTATTTTTAACCAATCAAGTGTAATTGAACACACATTATTAGGTTATATTGTAATGTGCAACACAACACTTGGTGAATTGAATAGGATGACTCAATTTAAAGATAAATCTTCTAAATGTAAATCATCAAATGGAACAGATTATATTCCTACAGGTTTGTTAATTTATCCTACTTTAATGGCTGCTGATATTCTTTTATATGATGCACAAGTAGTTATTGTAGGGCAAGATCAAAAACAACATCTAGAATTAACTAAAAATATTGCTACAAGATTCAATAATCAATACAAGAAGCAAATTTTTAAAATTCCAGAATTTAAAACTGAAGTTAATACAACAAAAATAATGGATTTGGTAGATCCTTCTAAAAAAATGTCTAAATCATCATCAAATACAAAGGGAACAATTTTTATTAATGAAGATATTAATTTAACAAGAAAAAAAATAATGTCGAGTTTAACAGATAACTATAATCAAGTTAAATATGATGTTGAAAAGCAACCAGGAATTTCTAATTTAATAAATATATATTCATCAATAACAAACAAATCTATTAAAGAAATTGAAAATGAATTTAAAAATATAGAAAATTATGGTGTATTTAAAAAAGCAGTTGCAGATGTTGTTTGTAATTTAATAGAAGAAATTCAACAAAAAATAAACAAAATAACTGATAAACAAATTAAAGAAATACTCGAAAAAGGAGCTATAGAAGCGACAAAAGCAGCTCAAGCAAAAATTAATTTTGTTAAAAAAATTATGAAAATATAGAAAGGTTGTTATGAAAGAGAATAATAAAAAATATTTAATTGCATGTGATTTAGATGGTACTTTGTTAAATAATAATTCTAAACTTTCTAAAAATACAATAGAGGGAATAAAAAAAATAAATAAAAATGGACATTATGTTTGTTTAGTTACAGGGAGACCATTTGATGGATCAATAAATATTTATAAACAATTAGGACTAAATACTATAATGGCGAATCAAAATGGTTGTTTTTTATCAAAACCAAATGACAAAACATATGTTCCAATTGCAATTGGTTTCTCAAAAGACATATTATTTGAAATTTTAAATAATAAATCATTATCAAATATTATGAATAATATATTAATTGAAGGGATTGGCCATGCATGATTATGAAAAAAACCAACTAATGAAGCAGTAGCAAAAAGAATGACAGAAATGTTTCATTTAGATAGAGGCCAACCAGTAGATATTATTAATGCTAATTTTAAAAAAGTAAAAACTGATATTGCGACATTAATTTTTGAAATGAAAGATAGTAGTCATTTAAATACAGTTATTTATGAAATAAAAAATATTTCACCGACTCTTGTTGTTAGAAGTTGAGGGATAAATCCTGATGGCTCAATGATTATTGATGTTTCTAGTCAATTTGCATCTAAAAAAACTGCTGTTGAATACTTAGGATCATATTATGGGATTCCAGTAGAAAGAAGAGTTTGTATTGGAGATGGTGACAATGATATTGAGATGTTAAGTTCTACAATATGATCTTTTGCTTTAAAAAATTCTACACCAGCTGCAAGAATTGCTGCAAGATATATGACAAAATATGATAATGAAAATGATGGTGCAATAAAACAACTTTTAAAGTTTCTTTGTTTATAGATTATAATTATTACTAGAGTAAGGAGCATTATGAAAAAAAATAAACTAAAATCATCAGCTACATCGGCTTATTATACTGAAAATTTTAATTCAAGATATTATAAAGAATCTCAAAACAAATCAAAATCATTATTAGCAACATTATTAGTTATTTTTGGGATTATTGTTCTTATTGCATTAATAGTAATTGTTTCATTATTATGAGCAGGGGTTATTAATTAATAAAAAAAATATATTTTTTTAAAAAAATATTGTATATTATACAAGGTATTTATAAAAAAGGTGTTATATGGCAAGAAAAGATGATATTACAAACAAAGGTCCTTTAAGTGGTAACTCAAGATCTCATGCTATGAACCATTCTAGAAGAGTTTGAAATTTAAATCTTCAAACTGTTGAAATTAAAGATGGTCCAGGTAAAACAAGAAGAGTGAAGGTTTCAGCTAGAACACTTAAGACCTTAAAAAAACAAAATAAATTAGCTTAATAATGGCTAATTTTTTTATATATTCAAGAGATTTTCTACAATATTCATAATATGATCAACAGTACGATCAAAATTTTTGATTACAACAACTGAATTTGCAATAAATTTAACACTATCGACATTTTTGTTTTGAATAGTAGTTTTTATTGATGAATAATAAGTTGCTTTATATTTTTCTATATAATTATCAAAAATATCCTTAGACTTCTTTTTAGTATTAGAATCTCAGTTAAATTCTTCAATAATTTGCAGTAATTGTTTGACAGTATTTAATGTTAGAGTTCCAATATTTTTAACAATTTTAAATGTATCATCATTTATATCATTTATACATTTGTTATAAAATCGGCATAATGTTACAGCATAGTTAGATATTCTTTTAATGTCATTTAAAGAATTTATAAGAGCAACAATTAATCTTAAATGGTTAGCTCTTGGTTCATTTTTTTGAATGAATCAAATACAATCATCTAAAATATCTCTGCATTCAGATGAATATTTTTTATCCATATCAATTGATTCATCAAGCATTTCTTCTGCATTACCTTTTAAGATAAAAGATTTATATTGTTTTTCAAAAAAAATTAAAACATTCTTCAAAAATGTTTTAAAACTATTTACTAATTCCTTTTCTTCTTGTTTTAAATGTTTGTAATTTGTCATGTTTAACCTATCTTTCCATTCACATAATCTTTTGTTTGTTTATTTTGTGGTTTTGTAAATATTTGTTTTGTTTTTCCAGATTCAACAATTTTTCCTTGGTAAAAAAATACTGTATTATCACTAATTCTTTGCGCTTGTGCCATTGAGTGAGTAACAATAATAATACTAATTGATTCACTTAATTTTAAAATAAGTTCTTCAATTTTAGCAGTCGCTATTGGATCTAAAGCACTTGTTGGTTCATCCATTAATAGTACTTTTGGTTTAAGTGCTATAGCTCTTGCAATACACAATCTTTGTTGCTGCCCTCCACTTAAACCTGTACCTAAACTTGTATGTAGTTCATTTTTAACCTCATCTCATAAGGCTGCATTTTTTAGTGATTCTTCAACTATTTTATCAAGTACTTTTTTATTTGTTATCCCATGAGCTTTTGGTCCAAAAGCAACATTATCATATATTGACATTTCAAAAGGTGTAGGTTTCTGAAATACCATACCTATCATACTTCTAAGTTCAACTTCTTTAATAGATTTAGCATTAATATTCATTCCATCATATCAGATGTTACCACTATAAACAATATCAGTTTCTAATTCATTCATTCTATTTAAACACTTAATAAATGTTGATTTACCACAACCTGAAGGACCAATTAAACTTGTTACCTTCGATTTTTCAATATCTAAATTAATATCAAATAAAGCTTGTTTTTTTCCACCTTTATACCAAAAATTAAAGTCTCTAATTTCAAACAAATTTAATTTATTGAAATCTTTCTTTTTTTGCTCTTTTTCTTGTTCTTTTTCATTTTTATATTTTCTAAATTCTTTTTTTTGTTCTTTAGATAATTCTTTTAATAACTTTATTTTTTTAAATTTTGATTGTTTGTTATAGTAGCTATATTGCTCATTTACTGATAATTCATTGAAATTTAATTTTTTATTTTCATTTAAATCAAAAACACCATCTTCTAATGGTTTAGTTTTAGTTTTTTCTGATATTTTTGATGGCATCTTAATCTTATTTTTATCAAAATTATTATCATTTAATCTTTTATTTGAAATTCATTTTCTAGTACCTGAATTTCTTGAATAATCATTAATATCAGTTGAGTTGCTTAAGAATAATGAAATATCATCAAATAAACTTATTTTTAACTTTTTCATGCTTTAATTATATATAATTTAATTGATTTATTATTAATTTTCTATGAGGTTCTTATGTCTAATAAAATTTTAATTATTAATGGTGGTAGTTCATCTATAAAGTATCAATTAATGGAAGCAAAAGATTTTAAATTAATTACATCTGGTATATGTGAGAGAATTTTTGTTGATGGTAATTTTGTTAATAAAACAGGAAATAAAAAAATAGAGATTAAAACAAAAATGAAAAATCATAATGAAGCTTTTGATTTTATGGTTAATTTTTTCATTGAGAATGGATTAATACAAAATATAGATGAAATTATTGGTGTTGGCCATCGAGTTGTTCATGGAGGTGCAAAAATTAAAGATTCTGAAGTTATTAATAAAAATGTAATTTCCATTATTAAAGAATGTATTAAATTTGCTCCACTTCATAATGAACCTGAATTAGAAGTAATTAATGTATCTATGCAAAAATTTAAAAAAGCAACACATGTTGCTGTTTTTGATACATCATTTCATAATACAATTCCATTAGAAAATAAAAGATATGCTGTTCCCAAAGAATGAGAAGAAAAATATGGTGTTATAAGATATGGAATGCATGGGACAAGTTATAAATATATAACTCAGGAAATGTCAAAAATTTTAAATAATAAAAAGCCTAATTTAATTATTTGTCATTTAGGTAATGGGTGTTCAATTTGTTCTGTTAAGGACGGAAAATCTTTTAATACTTCAATGGGATTAACACCACTTGAAGGATTAATTATGGGAACAAGAAGTGGTGATATTGATCCATCAATAATTGAATATATATGTTTACAAACAAAAAAAGATGTTGTTTCAGTTACATCCGATTTAAATAAAAAATCAGGAATGATGGGAATGATTGGTATGAGTGATTATAGAGATATTATTAAAAATCTTAAAAAACCAGATGTAGCAATGGCATTTAAAATAGTTGTTAATAGAATAGCATATTACATTTTAAGATATTATAATGAACTTGAAGGGAAATGTGATGGATTAGTTTTTACAGCAGGAATTGGTGAAAACACTCCTTTGGTAAGACAAGCTATTGTAGATGCAATAAAAATTGTTAAACTTAAACTTGATAACAAGAAAAATAATTCAAAATTTGAAGGACATAATTTAATTTCTTTACCAAGCTCACAAATTAAGATTTATGTAATGTCAACAAATGAAGAACTAATGATAGCTAAAGAAGTAAAACGTTTATTGAATAAGCATAAATAATTTTTTATTGCAAAAGTGAAATAGAATTATATATTATGGTACAATATAGATATATCTATATTGGAGAAATATGAAGAAAAAACTTGGTTATGTTAAAAAATATATGTTAAAAGCTGCCTTAGGTGTAGGAGCTTCTATTTTATTAGTCTCAACATTATCTTTGATTCATAACAATAAATCTAATGGTCTTAATCATACAACTTCAACAAGTACAAAAGAAGTTTCTACTAATATCAATTCTACGAATAATACTACTAAAACAAAATCAGCAACTAATCAAAGAAATTCTTTAACAACAACATGTAATTATTCTGAAACAAATGACTATTCCATATCAGCATTTAAATCACAGTACGCATATCAATGATCTAGTAATGCTTCATCTATTGGTGATTTTATTTTTGAAAATATAAATATTCTTTTTACAAATACAAGAAATATTGTTAGAAGCGATATTGTTATTCAGGATGAACTTACTAAAATAAATGATAAAAAAGGTGAAGTTACTGTAAGTTTGTATTTAACAGCTTGACAATATGAAGGTCAATTAGTTTATACTCCAAGTCAAACTTTTACAATTAAATTTTCAGGATTTAAAATTTTATCTAATAGTTATGCTGATCCATCAATTAGAAATTTATATCAAACATATTTCAAATTTAAAGATATTACACATAGTGCATTCCCATCTAGTATTCTAGAAAAATTATTAGCATTAAATGGAAAAAGTTTAGATGATAGTGCATTAAAAATTTTAAATGAATATTTATATATGGGTCCTATTCCAAATGCAATAAATGATTTTGTGTTTGAAATTTCAGGAGATGCAAACAACTTAACAGGAGCATTAAATCTAGTTATTAAGTTAAATTATATTCTTACTTCAGATGATAATGCAAGTTATACAAAAATATTAGAAAGTGATTTTAATAAAAATCCTTTTATTTTTACTATTAGCTTATGCAATACAGCATCAAAAAAATATTTTACTAATGTCGGAATTTCTTCATTAAGCCAAACTATTTTAAATGTTAATTCACTATCTAGTATTTCTCAAAAATATAATGTTTCTAGTTTTATTTTTGACCTTAAAAATACAGGATTACAAGAAGTATTAAAATCAGAAATTGCAAAACTAGTTAAGCATAATACTGTAAGATACAATTCGAGTAATATTTCTTTTAATCTAGATGAATTGTCAAGTAATGTTAGTGCAGGAATTGTTACAGTTCCAGTTACAATAAGTAATTTTTATACAATAAATAGTTCATTAGATAAGACTTTTAATTTTACATTCATGGTAGAACCAACATCAACACCTGTCTTTTTAAAATCAAGTTCATTCCCGATGTTAATGGATGTTAATGAAGCTATTGAAAAGATTAAACAAGACATTAAATCTAAGAAAAATTTTGAAGAACAAACATTTATAAGACAATTTTTGAATGTTTCAAATATTAATTTTAAAAATACAAAAGTTATTGAAATTAGAACAACAAATCTTAATTCTATGGATAATTCAGTAACTATAAATTTTAAATTTAGCAATGTTACTACTATAGATGGTTCTGGAGAGGTTACTACAGGAGATGTTTGAACTGATTCATTTAACTATAAATTTTATAAAGAGTCAAAAGAAACATCAATTATAAATCCAATAAAACTTAATAGTTCAATGAAATTTGAAAATAATTCTGTTTCAGATGTTTATCCTTATGTAGTTGCAAATCAAAATAATTATACATTTATAAAAGAAATAATAGTTAATCAAGGTACTATAAATAAGCCAGGAACTATTTTACCAGATCAAAGTGTATCAGTTGAATATGATACATCAAATGTTTTTATAACAAAAGCAACACCAAATAACAAAACCGGTGAAATATTAGTTGAAGGATATTTGAATAAATATTTAGTAGAAGAAAATAATCAATTAGTTTGTAAAGAAAATGGAAAATTAACTTTTACTACAACAATTACTGGTTTTAAAAATGTTCAATCATATACTTCTATTTCTAGAAATCCTACATACAAAAATGAATATGCCAATACATTACCATCTGCATTTGCAAATGATGTTAAAAGCGGGACAATTACTAATAATATATCTTTAGTTAAAAAATTCTTGTTAATTTATTATCATCCTTACACTTCTCTTGACGGTAGTATTAATAATGATCAAGAATTTAAAAATACTAAACTTGAGATTGTTAAATTCGATGATAAAAGAGGTACTGTTGATATTAAATTCACTATTGATGGTAAATTTAACAATGATAATAATTTTAGTTATTCATCAAATACATGAACATCAGATGTTATTAGCTTTAACTTTTTTAAAGCAATAGATGAACCTACACAGATTGAAAATGAAATAAATGATACTAATGCAATTTATAATAAATATTCAGCAATTGGAGCATTAACAGCAATCAATAATATAAATAATTCTAATTGACAATCAACATCAGATGATAATATTTTATATAATACTATTAAAGAATTATTAACTGAAAATTTACATTTTACACCTAATAATTTCACAATAAATAATATAAAAGAATTGAATGTTGTTGATTATGATAATGATAATAAATGAATTGATATTGAATTAAAACTTGATTATTATATTAATGATCAAGGCGAAACTATTGGTCCATTGTCTGATTTAGAAAGTTCAAGTTATGGAACATTTAAAACAAGATTAAATGCTAATTTTAGAAATGTAGAGAGAACAGAATTTAACACTGGTCCTTTTTTAGTTTCTAATGTATCAAAAGTTAATGCTTCTGATTGATTAAAAACAAGTAATGATCCTGCAATTGATTATTTGTACAATGCATATTTAAATAATAATTCTCCAAAGGTTTTAAAAGGTGATATTCCTGGTTTAGGTAATAGTACAGAAAAAATACAACGAAGTGATATTATTATTGAAAATGTAGTTGCTGATGATAACACTGCATCAGTTACAGTTGAGGCAAGTTTAAAAAAATATTGACAATATAATACATCAACTAACAAAAATGAAATAGTTACAAATAGTTTAGGTTATACTCCAAAAACTAAAATTACATTTATAGGATTTATGAGTCCAGGTACTACTATTTTACCATTAGGTACTGAGTATGAAGTTGATAGTACACTTTCAAAATATTATGCTTCTGAGCTTGATCCAGATGATAGTCAAGCAGGTATAGATAGTGATGAATTCACATTATCAAAATTAAAAAACTTTATTTTTGGTACATATGATGATATAGGTGATGAAAATACAAATGATTCTTATGGTGAATCAACATCTGGATTAATTACTGGAAAAAAATTAAATATGTCTTGACAAGATGTTGAACTATACTTGGATAAAAATGACACTCAAACAGTAACTACTTCTAATATTTTTGGAAAAATCTATCAATTAGAACCAAATGATTTAGAAGGTACATTAATTGTTCGTGGTGAATTAAAGAAGCAATGATATCTAAATTTTGAAACAGGAGATAAAGTGCTTGGACAAGCACCAGAAGGTAGAAGAGAGTTTAGTTTTACATTAAAAGGATTCCAAAAAAGACAACCAACAAGTGTTAACACAAGTATTAATAGTGATTTAACGGATAAATATGCTAGTGATGTATCAATAGCTGAAATCCAAAAAATTGTTACAGAAAAAGGTTTTTCTGGTTCTTTACCTACAAGTGATATTGCACAAGGTAAAGTTTGAGAATTAATTGAATCTTCAAGACAAAATAATAATCGTGAAGGAACCATTACGATTCAATTAAAACTTAACGCTAAATATGATAATAGTAATTCTTTAATATATTCAAAATATATTGATCCTTCTTTGACTGCTAATATTTATACAATTGTTATTAAAAATTTTAATAAATCTGAACCAACAACATTTATTAGAGAAAATGTATATAAAATTGATCAATATAATAACATCTTAAATAACTCTGCTCAAACTGTATCTAGTGTAATTAAAGGTGAGATTCAAAATAATGATTTAATTGAAGAGTTAAAATATGTTATTTATAATGATATTATTGCTTCAGGTAAAATGAGAATTACCAATAATGATATTGAATTAGAATCAATTTCACATGATAATAAAACAGGTAGTTTGACAATTAAAATTAAATTAAAAAAATATTGAGACAATAATTGCGATTGAATTGACACTACTACAACTCCTACTGCACCTGCTTTAGAGAAACAAATTACTCTTACAACATTTAAAATTACTGGTCAAACTAAAGTTAATGAACAAACTCCGATTGATGCAAGTAAATCAGCACTTTTCAACAATTTAACATCAGATGTTTTTGCAAAATTAATTAATGAAAAAAACCAACAATATTTACAAGAAGCAATGAAAATGATTTGAGATGAGAATGTTGTTAATTATCAAGATTCATATACTGATGGTATGAACTATGAACACATTGAAATTTTAAATGCTGATGCTTCAGGAAACTTATTAACTTTAGGCCAAGCAAAAGTTACATTTAAATTTAATACTAAAGGATATTGAAATGAAAATTTTGATTATGTTAAACAAGAATCTAAAGAGTTCACAGTTTTATTCATTAATTTTAAAAGAGTTGTTGGTACTACTTTAATTCCAGGTGAAAAATTAATTAATGATAAGGTTTATAATAGTGTAGGAAGTAGATTTGATGAAGGTGATAAAGATGGTAATGAGGGTGCATTACAATTTAAGCCTAATAATAATATTTCTAAATTAACTCCTAGTCAGTGAATAGAAGAATGTCAAAAAGCATCTACAACAAATAATCCAGATGAATATCTAACTCAGTTAACTAATTTTATTTTTTATAATAAAGAAGAATTTATTATAAATCCACCAGTTTCTGATTTTAATCAAAGTAATATCATTCTTAAAAAAATTAAAGTTAATGATAAACAAGGAACAATTGAATGTTCATTTACTATTAATAAATATATAGATGGTTCAGGAAATTTAAAAGAAGATTTAATGCAGCCAGAAGTTCCTGTGGTATTTAAACAATTTATGAAGCAAGAAGGAACAAAATATACCGATAGTACAACTATTGATATTACTGAATATGAGGATTTATTTAATTATGTAACAACCAAAAAAATTGAAGCTTCACAGATAACAGGTTCTTATGAATTTAATGGTGATAAAGGTTTATTAGTTAATGAAATAAGTGACACTAAATTAACTGAATTGATAAGAAAGTTATTATTAGAAAAAGGTCTTACTGGTTTTGTACCGCAATTTGATAATAATCCAGATAGAAATATTACTTGAGAAAACATTTATTTTAGCCAAGTAGAATCTAATAAATTTAATAGATCAATAACACTTAAATTTTGAACCAACAGATATTATACTGTTGGATCTAATGACCCAATTAATGAAAAATTAGATGATGGTTGGGAAATTACATTAATTAATTTTTATCCTCCATCAGGACAGGAAACTATTATTAAGGATCTTAGTGCAAAAATATCAACATTTAACGATAGTTCTGTATCTGGAGGAGTCAATAGTTGATTTGTAGATCCAAGTGGTTTAGGTATATACACACCAGATGTTGCATCTGATGCTAATTCAAATGAAGCAACAAGATTAGAGGCAAGAGATAATTTAAAAAAATGAATATTTGATAAGGCAGTTTCAGGTAATAAAGATGGATTATCTTGAGAAGATGTAGACATTACTTCTGGATATGATAATTACAACATTATAGATGGAACACTTACATTAACTTTTAGATTAAAAAAATATTGAACTACATCAGGACCTTCTAATAATTATTCACCAATTTACACAGTGAATTTATCAAATTTTAAAACTCAAAAACCTACTGATATCAATGATGTTATATTTAATTTAACTAATTATAGTGAATCAGCACCAAATTATGATAAATATGTTGCTAATATTATTGATAAAATTAAAAGTAATACAAGTACGCAAGTTCTTGACCAATATAGAGCAGAATTAGAAGAGTATTTGATGGATTATATTGCATGAAATGGTAAAGATATTTTTACAAATCTACCACCAGAAATAAATAATTTAAATAATCCTGAATTTTATGAAAAATTTAAAAATTGTTTCAATATATCAATAATTGTTGCAGATGAACAAAGTAGTACTATTAATGTATCAGTTCAGCTTAAATATTATGTGGATGAATATGGTGAAGTTCAAGGAAATGTGAATGGGACATCTAATACTTCAAAAAACTTTAATATTACTTTTAGTGGTTTTAAGACATTAAGACCAACATCTATTCCAAATCAATTAAATATTATTAATGTTGCAAAAAATGGTGGGCAAATTAAATTTAATTATTATGAACAAATGTTATCTACAACATATGCAGATGGTAGTCAATACTATTGATATAATTCAACTCCAGAGACAATTTATGATGATATAGTAAGTGCAGCACCTGCATCAAGTAATATGACTATAAGTGATGCTAGAAGTAGTTTTACTAAAACAATAATAAATTGAATTAACACTTATGCTGTTGATAATCCAGCCTTTACCAATAAAATCGATACAGTTACAATTAAAAGTATTAATTATAATAATTCTCAAGGTGTTATTTATATAGAATATAGTGTGAATTATGGATATGAAAAAGATGTTAATGGTAATTATGTTGAAACAACATTAAAAACTCCACTTCAAGGATCACTGAGACTGGAAGGTTTCCAAACAAAATCAATTTTAAATACATCATCAGTTAAAACTATTTTAGCTTTAGGTTTATCAGCCTTTGGAGTATTTTTACTTTTAATTATTATTTTAATTATTTTATTTAAGCGTAAACGTGATATTGAATATCGTCAATAGGTATGCATATGATTTTTAAAAAAGCTTTAGTAATTGATGGTAATTCAATGTTTTATAGAATGTATTATGCAACACAAAATCAAGTTGAATTTGCATTAAAAAATAATCTTGTTCCTAATAATGCTATTAAATTAATGATAAATAATGTTATTAAACTAATTTCAAATGACCATTATGAATATTGTTTAGTTGCTTTTGATGCTAAAGAAAAAACTTTTAGACATGAAGTTTTCAATGATTATAAAAAAAATAGAGACAAAACTCCAGATGAATTAATCAAACAAATGAATGACTGTATAATTGCTTTACAAGCCTTAGGTTTGTGTGTTAAATCAATCAATAAAATAGAGGCTGATGATTTAGTTGGTAGTTTTTCAAAAAAAATGGAAAAAGAGAAAATTATGGTTGATATTTATAGTTCAGATAAGGATTTGTTACAATTAGTTTCTGATTATAATGTTGTTCATTTAATGAAAACAGGTATAAGTATGACTGAAGAATATAATATTAAAAATTTCCAAACTAAATTTTTTAATTTAACTCCTCAACAAGTTATTGACTATAAAGCTATTATTGGAGATAGTAGTGATTGTTTGCCTGGTGTTAAAGGTATTGGACCTAAAACAGGGGTTGATTTAATTATTAAATATGGTAGTTTAGAAAATATTTATAATAAGATAAATGAATTAAGTCCAAGTCAAAAAAGTAAATTTATTGAAAATGAACAACAAGCTAAAAAGTGTAAAATGATTGCAACTATTAAATGTGATGTTTTTGATCATACAGATATTAATGAATTTAAGATAAATAAAATAAATTATGACATTATTTCAAAAATTATTAACAAATACAAATTAAAGAAACTTGAATCTCTTATTGAAAATAAAGAGACAATACATAAAGAAGGTTAATTATGCCAGAATTGCCAGAAGTACAAGTAGTTATAAATTATTTAAATAAAAGTATACTAAATAAAACAATTGAAAATGTAGATGTTAAAATGTCTAAATTTTTAAAAAACTCTAATGTTGATGAATTTAAAAATTTTTTTAAAAATCATTATTTTAAAAACATTATTAGAAGAGCAAAATATCTTATTTTTATTTTAGATAATGATAGTGTCATGGTCAGTCACTTAAGAATGGAAGGTAAGTATAATTGTGATAATGAAATAACTAAACATGATTATATCATTTTTTATTTTGATGACGGGAGTATGTTGAAATATAATGATACCAGACAATTTGGTACTTTTAATGTATATAAAAATTTAGATTTAGCATATAAGTCAAAAGAATTAAATAAGTTAGGTTATGAACCTTTTGATAAAAATTTTAATGATAAAATACTTTATGAAATGTTAAAGAAAAGCAATAAAAAAATTAAAACATTTTTGCTTGATCAAACTAAATTGGTTGGCTTAGGTAATATTTATGTTAATGAAGTTTGTTTTAAAACTAAAATTGATCCATCAACTATAGCTAATAAAATAACTAAACAACAAGCCAAGAATATATTAGAAGCGACAAGAGAAATTTTAGCTGATAGTATCAAACATAATGGAACTACTATTCATTCATTTACATTTAATAAGTGATCAACAGGAAATTATCAGGATAAATTAATGATTCATCAAAAAAAAGAATGTCCAATATGCCATAGCAAAATAACTCCATATAAAATTAATGGTAGAGGAACATATGCTTGTCATAAATGCCAAAAAGGAAATAAATAATGTTTATTGTATTAACTGGCAATCCAAATTCTGGAAAAACACAAATTATTAATCTTTTAAAAGATAATGGTTATGATGTATTTGAAGTAGACCAATTTGTTAAACAACTTTATGAAGTTAACAATATTGGATATATTTTAATTTCTACACATTTTGGTAAAGATTTTTTAAAAAAAGATAGAGTTGACACAAAAAAATTAGCACAACTAGTATTGAATGACAACTATGAATTATATCGACTAAAAATATTAATCTGACCATTAATTAAATCTAAATTACATTGATTAAAAAAAAGATATAAAAATATGGTTGTTGAAATGGCGATTTTCAAAAATGATCCATTATATTTTAATGGTATTTTTGATTTATCAATTGAACTTACTAGAAATGATGAATACAAACAACAAAACGAAAAGCAAAAATTTAATAAATGATATAATTCACATACATGCTTTTTTCCTGATTATATAGTTGAAAATAATACTGATATATTATGTGCTTATAATGATATTTTAAGCATTATAAAAAAATTTTATGAATAACTATTTTTAATATATAATTATAAAGAAATTTATAAATATTCAAGGAATTAATTATGGGTAAAAGAAGACATAAAGTAAGAGAAGCAAAATTAACTAAACAAAGAGAAAAATTACACAAAAACAAATTAAGAAAGAGTAAGAAAAGAGCAAAACAAGAAGCAAAAGAATCAAAATAGCTTATTGTTTGAATTTTAAAATTTAATATATCTTGAGGTGAATATAATGAGCGTATTTGCAAATAGAGCTAAAGCTAAAATTCTAAATCAAAATAAAAAAATTAAAATTCTTTTCACTGAAGGTTGAAATAAAGAGATTCAAATTGCAGCAAAATTTTTAAAAGCTGAAGGCATTATAGAACCAATTGTTTTATTAAGAGATGAAAATGATGATTCTCTCGAATTAGATGGAATTAAAAAAATTATTATTTCAAAAATTGATACAAAACCATATATAGATTATTTTTATGAATTAAGAAAACATAAAAGTGTTGATTTATCAACAGCAAAAAAATTAGCTATTCAACCCCATTATTTTTCAACTTTACTTTTAAAAAGAGATGAAGTTGATGGAGTGGTATGTGGAATTGAATATACAACAAAAGATACATTAAGAGCTGCACTACAAATTATTAAGCAAAGTAAAACAAGTAAAATTGTTACAAGCGCAATGATGATGGAAAAGGATGAACAAATTATGGTAATGGGTGATTGTTCATTAGCATTAAATCCAAATAGTGAGGAATTGGCTGAAATTACAAAAGAATTAATTCTTTTTGCTAAAGAAACATTAACTTGCCAAAATCTAAATACTGCCATGTTATCATATTCAACCATAGGTTCTGGTGCTGGTGAGAGTGTTGATAAAGTTAGAAAAGCATATGAAATAGTTATACAAGATGAACAAATCAAAACCTTGGGAGCAAAAATATATGGTGAAATTCAGTTTGATGCTGCTTTTGTTGATGCAGTAAGACAAAAAAAAGCTCCAAATCATCCATGAGATAAAAAACCTAATATATATGTTTTTCCTAATTTAGATGCTGGAAATATCGGTTATAAGATTCTAGAAAGATGCGCAAATTACTTAGCAATAGGTCCAGTTATCTTAGGACTTGATAAACCAATGAATGATTTAAGTAGAGGAGCTAGTGCTCAAAGTGTTATTCAAATAGCATATATTACTGCAAGCCAAGTGAAATAATAATATATAAAGTTAACATTATAATTTTTTAAAAAATATTAGTTGTTGAAGATATAATATCTTCAAAAATATATTAGTATTATAATTGATAATATAAGAGGTAGATTATAGTATTATAATTGATAATATAAGAGGTAGATTATGAAAATATGATCAAACAATATAAAAGATAATTGATTAGACCAAGAATTTGGAGCTAACTCAACAAATAAAGCAAATTTTGAACTAGATGTTAATACAAAATCATTTCATTTAGCATGAGATGACTTACCTGAAAATACAAAATCATTAGTAATTATCTTTGATGATTATGATGCTATTGAAGTTTGTGGTTTTACATGAATTCATTGAACAGTAGCTAACATTGACCCAAATTTAAAACAACTTCATGAAAATGCTTCAAATGAATTGGCTGACAAACTTGTTCAAGGTAAAAACTCATGATCATCTGGTTTGATTACTAAGGATACAGAAAATAAAGTATTTCAAAAATTTGGTGGTTGTGCGCCCCCAAATGCTGACCATGAATACTCAATCAAAGTTTATGCATTAGATAAAATGTTAGAAATCAATAATGGTTTCATGCTTAATGAATTAATTAGAAAAATGAAGGGTCATATTCTTGATGCAAAAGAAATTAATTTTTGATACAAGAAAATAAAATAATTTTTATGCAAATTAGAATTATTTGTATTGGAAAAGTAAAAGAAAAAGAATTAACAATACTAATTGATAATTATTTAAAAAAGATTAATGCGTTTAATAAAATATTAATTATTGAATTAGAAGAAAAAACATTTAGTAAAGAAAATAGTGATACCATCAATAAATCTTTAAAACAAGAAGCAATACTTATTAAACCATATCTTGAAAATTCATATAATATAGCATTATGTATTGAATCTCAATTAATATGCTCAAAAGTTTTTGCTAGTAAATTAGAAAATATTTTTACTCAAAGCAATGCTTATAAATACCTTAATTTTATAATAGGTAGTTCACATGGATTAGACTCATCAATTAAACATTTATGTGATCTTAAAATTTCTTTATCAGAATTAACTTTTCCTCATCAGTTAGTTAGACTTATTTTGCTGGAGCAGATATATCGATGTTTTAGCATTATTAATAATACAAAGTATCATAAATAGTTTTTGATTTAATTTAATTATTACTATGAATCATTTTTTATTTTATGTATTAAAAAAATAATATATAATAGATATGTTATATGGAGTTTTAAAATGGCAAAAGAAAAGATTTTATTAACTAAAGCAAGTTTTGATGAATTGCAAGCAGAACTTGATACTTTAATTAAAGTTAAACGTCCTGAAATTATTAAACAAATTCAAGATGCAAGAGAACAAGGTGACTTATCAGAAAATGCTGATTATGATGCAGCAAAAGAAAAACAAACAGAACTTGAAAACAGAATTCAAGAAATTCAGTCTATTTTAGAAAACTGCCAAATTGATTCTGGTAAAGATAAAAAAGGTGAAGTTTCAGTATATAACTATGTTCAGTATCATGATGAATCAGATAAAACAACAAACATTGTTCAAATTGTTGGTTCTATTGAATCAGATCCAGATGAAGGTAAGATCTCTAATGAATCACCATTGGCCAAAGCCTTATTAGGCAAAAAAGAAGGTGAAACAGTTGAAGTAAAAGGAATTGATAATCACTATTCAATTAAAATTTTAAAAATTTCAGCTAAACCTTTATAGGTGTAAATAAAAAAAACAAACAAAACAATAAAAAAATAATGTATAATTTAAAAGCATATTATATATGCATATGGACAGGTAGCGAAGTGGCCAAACGCAGCTGACTGTAACTCAGCCACGAAAGTTTCGATGGTTCGAATCCGTCCCTGTCCACCATTATTGGCCTGTAGCCAAGCGGTAAGGCAGAAGATTTTGATTCTTCCATGCGTAGGTTCGATCCCTACCAGGCCAGCCATTATCTGTCTCTAGTTTATGTAGTTAAAACATACTAGTTATAATAAGGTGCAAATCCTTAGAGACAGCAATTAAGGAGTTACAAAAATGTTAGTAGCAACAGTTGATTATATTCCTAATAGAAAATATGAAATTTTAGGAGTAGTAACAGGAAATAGAATTATTAGTGTTTTTTCTAAAACAGAAGTTAATAAGGCTATTGACAAATTAGTAGAAGAAGCTAAATCATTGGGAGCATCAGGAGTAATTGGTTTAAAACCTTATACTACTAGCAATGGATCAACTTGTGTTATTGGAACAGCTATTAAATTCCTTGACTAATTAATTTTGCCCCATTAGCTCAGAGGTAGAGCATTTCACTTTTAATGAAGGGGTCGAAGGTTCAATTCCTTCATGGGGCACCAGTTGCTGGAGTGGCGGAATGGTAGACGCACAGGACTTAAAATCCTGTGGTAGCAATACCGTGAGGGTTCAAGTCCCTCCTCCAGCACCATAAAGCAGGTGTAGTTCAATGGTAGAACTTCAGCCTTCCAAGCTGACTACGTGGGTTCGATTCCCATCACCTGCTCCATTGAAATAATATGACCCATTTGGGTCATTTTCAATATAATGCTCATTTTTTAGTATTATTCATTTATAATTATGATTAGTATGGAAACGTACTCAAGTGGTTAAGAGGGCACCCTGCTAAGGTGTTAGATCGTTTTGCGATGCATGAGTTCGAATCTCATCGTTTCCGCCATTTAAAAATAAGCACCAGTTAATACTGGTGTTTTATTATATAGATAACTTAATCTTTATATTTTATTGATTTTTAGTCTTGATGCAGTGTTAAATAACAATTTATATCAAAATACAAAACCTTCTTTTTATATTTATATAAAAAAAGATGTCAAATTTTTTGATTTTATGGTATTATTTATAAGGTTTTTTTGTTATATAGATTGCTGATACACCAAAACCAGTTGTCAAGTATCAGGTAACTAGATAACAAAGCCGATTCACAAAAAATAATTCTAGGAAGGACAACAATTATGAATCAGGAAATCAAGGTTATTCTATATTCTTATGACCACCAATTACTTGATAAGTCAGTAAAAAAGATTATAGAAATATCAAAAAAAACTAAGGCAAATGTTAAAGGACCAATTCCTTTACCAACAAAAAAAGAAATTTTTACAATTCTAAGATCGCCTCATGTTAACAAATCAAGTAGGGAACAATTTGAAAGAAGAACACACAAACGTTTAATTATTCTAACAAATGTAACACCTGAAACTAAAGATGGTTTAAAAAGATTAGTAGTACCTACAGGAATCGAAATCAGAATTAAGTCGTAATAAAGAAGGAGTAAGATAATGAAAGCATTATTAGGAACAAAGGTTGGCATGACTACAATCTTCGATGAAGCTGGAAAAAGATATGCAGCAACAGTAGTTTATGTAGAACCAAACCAAGTACTTGAAACTAAAACTTTAGAAAAAGATGGTTATATTGCGACTAAAGTAGGTTATCAAACAGTAAAAGAAAAATCTTTAAATAAACCAGAATTAGGATACTTTAAAAAAGTTAAAGCTGAACCAAAAAGATTTGTTAAAGAACTTAGAGGTGTTGAAGGATACAACCAAGGCGATGTGATTACAGTTGATGCTTTTGAAGTTGGACAATTTGTAGATGTTCAAGCTTACACAAAAGGTCATGGATTTACAGGATCAATTAAAAGACATAATTTCTCAGTTGGTCCACTAGGACATGGAGCTGGATACCCACATAGATATGTTGGTTCTATTTCAGGAGGCCGTGGTGGTAGCCAAGCTCAAAGAGTATTCAAAGGAACTGAATTACCTGGACACTATGGACATGAGTTAGTAACAATTCAAAACCAATTAATCTTAGATGTTGATAAACAAAACAATCTAATGATTATATATGGAGCAATTCCAGGACCAGATAATTCACTAGTAAAAATTAAAACATCTATTAAAAAACCAGATGTAAAAAAAGAAGTTAAGTTATTCTCTAAGCAAACAAAATTACAAAAAACTGAAGGAGAAATAAAACCACAAGAAGCAACTGAATCTGCACCAGAACAAACTGAAGTTCAACAAGCACCAGCAAATAATGAATCAAATGAAAGTAAAGAATAAGGAGAAGTTATATGGCAAGTATTAAATTATATGATATAGCTGGAAAATCAAAAGGTAATATTACAGTAGATGAATCATTATTTGTAAAGAAACCTAATCAACAAGCAATGTTTGATTGTGTTATTGCTGAACAAGCTTCACAAAGACAAGGAACTCATTCAACTTTAACAAAAGGTGAAGTTCGTGGTGGTGGTAAAAAACCATGAAGACAAAAACATACAGGTAAAGCAAGAACTGGTTCTACTCGTAACCCACATTGAGTTGGTGGTGGTGTTGCTTTTGGACCAAAACCAAATAGAAACTATACTAAAAAAGTAAATTCAAAAGTTTTCAAATTAGCATTTAAATCAGCTTTAAGTATTAAATTAAAAGACGAATTACTTTGAGGGCTAGATGACAAAGCATCATTAGATAAACCATCAACAAAAGCAATGGTTGCTTTCCTAGAAAATGCAAATTTACAAAATAAGAAAGTTTTATTTATTACAAACCAAGAAGATAACATTAAACTTTCAACAAACAATATTCCAAAAGTTACAACTAAAGTTTGAAATAAAGTATCTGTAAGAGACTTAATGCATACATATGTGGTTGTTGCACAAGAAGGTGTGTTTGCAAAAATGAAGGAGGTATATGCATAATGGATTTAACTAATATAATAATAAAACCTTACCATACTGAAAAAAGTTATGGTTTAAGAAAAATGCAAGATCCTTCATGTTTAGTTTTTGTTGTTAACAAGAAAGCAAGTAAGGATTTAATTAAATTAGCTTTTAAAACTATTTATGATGTAATGCCAACAAAAGTTAATATCATAAATAAAAAACCAAAAAAACTTAGATACACAAATTCAGGTTATGGTTATTCAAAAGAAATTAAGTTAGCTTATATTATTCTTCCAAAAGGTGTGCAAATTGCTTTAACTAAAGATGAAATGGAAGAAGCTGCAAATCAAAATAAAAAAACTAATCAGGAAGAAAAACCAAAAAAAGAAGTTAAAGAAGTAAAACAAGAAACTAAAGAACCAGCACCTGAAAAACCTGCAAAAAAAGCTAAACCAACAGACATTCCAATCGGGAAAAAGCATGAAGTAGTTTCAATGAAAGAATTTGAAGATTACGATTATGATAAGAGAAGAAAGGAATGACACCAAAAAGCTGGACATAATGAAAAACAAGTTGTATGTTCAATTTGTAAAGACGATGATAACTGAGCATCAGTGAAACTAGAAAATGGAAAACACGTTTGTTATTATTGTTGAATTAAGAAACCAGAAACATTGGAAGCAATGAAAAAATCTAAAAAATAAAATTTGTCGAAAAGCATACGGAGGCATATATGGCAATTAAAAGAATTAAAAATAGAAGTAGTGGTATCCGTCAAACTATCATGATTGACTACAAATCAATCTTAACTACTGATCAACCTGAAAAATCATTAACAGTTACTTTAAAGAAAAATTCAGGACGTAACAATCAAGGTAAGATTACAGTAAGACATCATGGGGGAGCCCAAAAAAGAAAATATAGAATTATTGATTTCAAAAGAGATAAAGATAACAAAATCGGAACTATCTCAACAATTGAATATGATCCAAATAGAACATCATTTATTTCACTTGTAACATATGAAGATGGAGAAAAAAGATACATTATTACACCAAGAGGAATTAATGTAGGAGATAAAATTGTTTCGGGAAATGAAAAAATTGATATCAAGTTAGGTAACTGTTTACCACTTGAAAGCATCCCAGAAGGTACATTAGTTCATAACGTGGAATTAGTTCCAGGAGCTGGTGGACAACTTGCAAGAAGTGCAGGAGCTAGTATTCAAATTTTAGGTTTTGATGAAACTGGGAAATATGTAATTTGTAAAATGGCTTCTGGCGAAGTTAGAAAAATTAGAAAAGAATGTAGAGCAACCATTGGTGTTGTTTCAAATGAAGACCACAACTTAGTAAATATAGGTAAAGCAGGTCGTAACCGTCACAAGGGAATTAGACCAACAGTTAGAGGGTCAGCAATGAACCCTAACGACCACCCACATGGGGGAGGGGAAGGACGTCAACCAATTGGTATGGATGCACCTAGAACTCCATGAGGTAAGAGACATATGGGTGTTAAAACAAGAAAACAAAAACAACATTCTACAAAATTGATTATTAGAAGAAGAGGAAAATAGGAAAGGATTAATTTATGTCAAGAAGTTCAAAAAAAGGTGCTTTTGTTGATGCTAGCTTAATGAAAAAAGTAGTAGCAATGAATGAAACAGAAAAAAAGAAACCAATCAAAACATGATCAAGAAGAAGTACTATTTTCCCTGAATTTGTAGGTTTAACATTTGAAGTGCACAATGGTAAAGATTTTATTAAGGTTTATGTTACTGAAGATATGGTGGGCAGAAAATTAGGTGAATTTGCTCCAACAAGAAACTTCAAACAACATACAGAGGCTAAGAGATAGGAGGTTATTATATGGTAAATAAAGTAATACAACGTAACATTAGAATATCTCATAGAAAAGCACAACTAGTATGTGACTTAATTAGAAACCAACCAGTTGCTAAAGCAATTGTTATTTTAAAAAGCACAAATAAAAAAATTGCTCCAATTATTCTTAAACTATTAAACAGTGCTATTGCAAATGCAACTAACAATCATGCTATGAATGCTGAAAAATTATACATTTATAATATTTTTGCTAATCAAGGTCCAACAATGAAAAGAACCATGCCAAGAGCAAGAGGTTCAGCTGACATGATTAGAAAACGTAGTACTCACATTGAAATTCATTTAAGTGATAATCCTGATGAAAGAAAATTAGCATTAGCAAAAAAATCAAAGAAAACAAAACCAAATAAAAAACCTAAAGTTCAAGCTAAGCCAGAACCAAAAAAAGTTGAACCAAAACCTGAATCAAAACCAAAAAAACCAAAAGTTAGTGACATTCCAGTAGATAAGAAACATGAAGTGGTTTCAATGAAAGAATTTGAAGACTACAATTATGATAAAAGAAGAAAAGAGAAAAACAAGAAGTATGTTCAATTTGTAAAGATGATGATAACTGAGCATCTGTATTATTAGAAAACGGAAAACATGTTTGTTATTATTGTTGAATTAAACGACCTGATACTTTAGAAAAATTAACAGGTGAAAGATCAATTGAATCAGCAGCTGATTCAAATGCTAAGAAAGGAAAGAAATAATATGGGTCAAAAAGTCAATTCAAACGGTTTACGTTATGGTATTTATAAAGAATGACAATCAAGATGAATTTCTAATGATAACAAGAAAACAGCTCAATGATTAGTTCAGGATGACAAAATTAGAACTTACTTCATGAATAAATGAAAATTAGCTTTAGTTTCGAGTGTTCAAATAGAAAGATCTAATAATGATGTTCATCTATTTGTAAATACGTCTCAACCAGGGTTATTTAGTGAACAAGATACAATTAAAAAAATTCAACTAGATTTAAATAAAATGTGTGGACGTCAATATAAATTCAATATTATTATTGTTCCAATTGTTAATACTTATGTTCACGCAAGAATTGTTGCTCGTGAAATTGCAGATGCAATTGAGAGAAGAGTTTCGTTTAGAACTGCTCAAAAGCAAGCAATTAAAAAAGTAATGAAAGCTAAAGCGCTTGGTGTTAAGACAAAGGTTTCTGGAAGATTAGGTGGAGTTGAAATGGCACGTGAAGAAGGATATTCTGAAGGAGTAATCCCTTTATCTTCATTGAGAGCTGATATTGATTATGCTTTAGAAGAAGCGCATACAACTTATGGTTTAATTGGAGTTAAAGTATGAATTAATCGTGGTGAAATTTTTTCAAAAGGTGAAGTTTCAAAAGTTATTAATACAGCTCCTACAGTTTCAATGATGCCAATTCTAACTGCACCTAAATTAAAAGGTTCTAAAAAAGAAGAAACACCAGCAGCTAATGCAAGTAGTTCACCTGAAAAACAACAAGTAAACCCTGTTCAACCTGAACCAGCTAATGAACCAGTTTCTAGTAATCCAGATTCTGAAGTAAATAAGGAGTAGAATATGTTACAACCAAAAAGAACTAAATATCGTAAACCACACAAAATAAGTTACGAAGGAAAAGCAAAAGGTAATACTTATATTTCATTTGGTGAATTTGGATTAATGGCAACTAAAGGTGCATGACTTGATGCTCGTCAAATTGAAGCTGCACGGATTGCTATTAGTAAGAGATTAGGAAAAACTGGAAAAATGTGAATTAGAATTTTCCCACACTTATCAATGACTAAAAAACCATTAGAAGTGCGTATGGGATCAGGTAAAGGTTCACCTGAAAAATGAGTAGCTGTTGTTAAAGAAGGAACTATTATGTTTGAAGTTGCAGGAATTAGTGAAGAATTAGCAAGAAACGCACTAAGAGCAGCTGGTAATAAATTATGTACATCATGAAAGATTGTAAAGAAGGAGAAATAAAATATGGCAAATAGCATAACTAAAGATTTACGTAAAAAATCTAATGCTGAATTAGCTGAACTAATTACTAAATGTAAGCAACAACTTTTAGAAATTAGATTCAATGTTGCAAATGGTGAAGCTGAAAAGTTACATGTAATTTCAGGTATTAAAAAAACAATTGCAAGATCTTTAACAATTTTAAATGAACGTGCATTAGAACAACAAGCTCAAGTTCAAAATAAACCTGATGCTAATGAAAAACAAACTACTACTAAAAAGAAAGGAACTAAATAATGACGTCACAACAAGAAAGAATTAATCGTAGAAAAGTTTTAGTTGGTATAGTAACATCAACAAAAATGGAAAAAACTATAACTGTTAACGTTGAAACTAAAACAAAACACCCACTTTATAAAAAGTTAGTTATTAAGCATAAAAAATATCATGCTCATGACGAAAAACAAGAAGCTCAAATTGGTGACAAAGTTGAGATTATTGAAACAAGACCAATCTCAAAAACTAAAAACTTTAGATTAAACAAAATTATTGAGAAAGCAAAATAGTTAATAATTTAGAAAAGGAGATAATTATGGTTCAACACATGTCAAGATTAAAAGTCGCTGATAATACAGGAGCAAAAGAAGTGGGAGTAATCAAAGTTTTAGGTGGTTCTAAAAGACGTTATGCATTTATTGGTGATGTAGTAGTAGTTTCAGTTAAAAAATGTACTCCAGGTGGAACAATTACAAAAGGACAAATCTTTAAAGCAGTAATTGTAAGAACTAAAAAAGGAGTAAATCGTGGTTCAGGTGCAATTTTAAAATTTGATGAAAATGCTTGCGTACTAATTAAAGAAGATAAAACACCAAGAGGAAGTCGTATTTTTGGTCCAGTTGCTAGAGAACTAAGAGATAAAGGTTATGCTAAGATTGTTTCTTTAGCACCAGAAGTGTTATAGGAGGTAGAACTAATGAATAGAATTATTAAAGGCGATAGAGTTAGAATTATCTCTGGTAAACATAAAGGATTAGAAGGTGTTGTTTTACAAGTTTTTCCAAAAGACCAAACAGCAATCGTTGAAGGATTAAATCTAGTAACAAAACATATTAAAGCTAATGATGAGTCTGAAAAGGGTGGAATTAAAAAAGTTGAATCACCAATTAGATTATGTAAATTAGCTTTAATTGACCCAAAAGCTAAAGGAGCAAGCACAAAAGTTACTTATCAAATTGACCCTAAAACAAATAAAAAATCAAGAATTACAAAAAAATCAAAAACTAACTTAGCAGATAAGAAATAATTAGGAGAGAGAATATGAATGAATTAAAAGCTAAATATATAAAAGAAATTGCTCCAGAGTTACAAAAAGAATTCAACCTTAAATCAGTTATGCAAATTCCTAAGTTAGAAAAAATTGTAATTAATGCAGGGATTGGTGATGCTGCACAAGATGCTAAAAACCTAGAAGCTGCAGTTGCAGAACTTCAAGCTATTACTGGTCAAAAACCATTAATTACAAGAGCAAAGAAATCAATTGCAACATATAAAGTTCGTGAAGGTCAAGGAATAGGTACAAAAGTTACTTTACGTGGTGAAAAAATGTGAAACTTTTTGGATTTATTATTTAATATTGCCCTACCACGTGTACGTGACTTTAAAGGGTTAAATCCACATTCATTTGATGGTCGTGGGAATTATACAATTGGTGTTAGAGAACAAATTATATTCCCACAAATTGTTTATGATAATGTAAAGAGAATTAGAGGTTTTGATATTACTCTAGTAACTTCAACAGACAATGATGAACAAGCAAGAAGTTTAATTACAAAATTAGGTGCTCCCCTAAGAAAGGTAACAAAAAAATAGTATGGCAAAAAAAGCATTAATAGAAAAACAAAAAAAACATCAAAAATTTTCAGTAAGAAATTACACTAGATGTGAACGTTGTGGAAGACCACATGCAGTATTAAGAAAATTTGGAATATGCCGTTTATGTTTTAGAGACTTAGCATATAAAGGTGCTATTCCAGGCGTGAAGAAAGCATCATGATAGGAGGTTAAATATGCATTCAGATCCAATTTCAGAATTATTAACAAAAATTAGAAATGCTAAAAAAGCATATAAACCTTCAGTTACAGTGCAAACATCTAATATGAAAACTGCAATTTTAAAAGTGCTTAAAGAAGAAGGTTATATTAAAGATTTCATAAATACTACTAAAGATAAAAAATCTTTTACTGAAATAAAATTAAAGTATAAAAATAAAAATTCATCTATTCATGGAATTAGACAAATTTCTAAACCAGGATTAAGAGTCTATCGTGAATATGAAAAATTACCTAAAGTGTTGAATGGTTTAGGCATTGCTTTAATATCAACTTCAAAAGGTGTGATGACTGATAGAAATGCTAGAAAAAATAAAGTTGGTGGCGAAATCATCGCCTATGTGTGATAGAAAGGAACATTTATGTCAAGAATAGGAAACAGAATTATTAATATTCCAGCTGGTGTTACTGTTGCAATTCAAGCGAATGTAATAAATGTCACTGGACCTAAAGGATCTTTAAGCATTAACTATGATGATAAAAATGTTAAAGTAGAACAAAAAGAACAAACTATTGTAGTTAAATGTTTAAATGATTTAAAAACTTCACACATGCTACATGGAACTATCAATTCACACATTTCTAATGCTATTATTGGTGTTACTAAAGAATTTAAAAAAGAACTAACCTTAAAAGGTGTTGGGTATAGAGCTAAAGTTGAAGGCTCAAGTTTAGTACTTACACTAGGTTTTAGCCATCCAGTAAAACTTGCTATTCCAGCTGGAATTAGAGTTGAATGTCCAGCTGCAACTGACTTAGTGATAAGTGGAGCAAATAAACAGGCAGTTGGTCAATTTTGTGCAGTGATTAGAGCATACCGTATGCCAGAACCATATAAAGGTAAAGGTGTTTTATTTAAAGATGAACAAATCATTCGTAAAGTTGGTAAGAAAGCTGATAAGTAATTAGGAGATTAAAATGAAAAGAGTTAATGTACATAGAAATAAACAAAGATTAATAAGACAAAAAAGAAATTTAAATCGTTTAATTAAAATTGATAGTTCATTACCAAGATTACTTATTACTAAAACTAATGCACATATTTTTGCACAATTAATTGATTTAAATAAACAAGTTACAATTGCTTCAAGTAGTTCAGTAAGTTTAAAATTAGCAAATGGTAACAAAGAAAATGCTGCTAAAGTTGGAACTGATATTGCAAAAAAAGCAATTAAATTAGGAGTTAAGAAAATTTCATTTGATCGTGGTGGTTCAAAGTATCATGGAAGAGTTGCAACATTAGCTGATGCAGCTAGAGAAGCAGGGTTGGAGTTTTAAGGAGTATTTATGAGTTTAGAAAACAATCAAGAAATTATTAATGAACAAGAAATAAAAAAAGAAGCTTCTTCATCATCTAATGAATTAAGTTATATTAAAGATGACAAAGAAACAAAAAAAGCATCACCAGCAAGAAAATCATTATCACCTAATGGTTTTATTGAAAAAGTAGTCCAAATTAAAAGAATTTCAAAAACTACTAAAGGTGGTAGAGCAATGAGATTTAGTGCAGTTGTTGTTATTGGTGATAAAAAAGGTCAAGTTGGGTTTGGAATGGGAAAATCAATTGAAGTTCCAGATGCAATTAAAAAAGCTATTAAAAATGCTAACAACAATATTCATAGAGTGAAAATGACTAAAAAAGGAACGATTTTTCATGAAAACATTGCCCGTTTAGGAGCTTCAAGAATTTTAATTAAACCAGCGCCTGAAGGTACAGGGATTATTGCTGGAGGATCTGTACGGGCTGTTGTAGAGTTAGCTGGTTATAGTGATATCTATACAAAAGTATTAGGTTCAAGTACTCCAATAAATGCTATTAGAACTACAGTAAAAGCATTAGAAGAACAATTTACTCCAAATGAAATTAGAAAACTTCGTAGTAAAAATGACGATTAATAAAAAGAGGTAAAAATTATGGAATTACACAATTTAAAATACACAAAAGGTTCAAGAAATCATAAATCAAAAATTGTTGGTCGTGGTCATGGTTCTGGTATTGGTAAAACATCTGGTCGTGGTCAAGATGGTCAAAAATCAAGAAAGTCAGGTCATACTAGACTAGCTTTTGAAGGTGGTCAAACTCCATTATATCGTCGTTTACCAAAAGTTGGTTTTAATAATGCAGAATTTGCAAATGATTACAATGTTATTAACTTAAAATCTTTAGAAAAAATATCTGACAAAGTTATTGATGCTAAACTTTTAGCTGAAAAAGGGTTCTTTTCAAAAAAATCAAAATTACCACTTAAAATTATTGGTAATGTTAAAATTAAAAGTGGAATAACAATAAAAGCTCATAAATTTAGTCAAGGAGCAATTAAAGCAATTGAAGCCTCAGGAGCTAAAGCTGAAGTTATTAGTTAAATAATTATTTAAAATTATGAAAACCAAAAAAAGTAAAAAAAGTTCAAAAGATATTTTCTTGCTAAGACAGATTAGAAATATTTTTACTTCTAAAACTGTTTTAGTTTCTTTATTTGTTACTTTAGGGATCATGATTTTTTATAATTTTATTTCTAAAATTCATATGCCATTTATTTCATTAAGTGATGATGCAACAAGTGGTAATAGTTTATTTCAAATGCTTAACTTACTTGGTGGTGGTGGTTTAACCAACATGAGTATGTTTGCTATAGGAATTAGTCCATATATTACAGCTCAAATTATTATTCAATTATTATCAAGTGATGTTGTGCCCGTCTTAGCAAGGTGAGCTAAAGGGGGAGAAAAAGGTAAAAAGAAAATTGAGATCTTATCAAGAGTTCTAACACTTCCTTTTGCTGTTTTACAAGCTTATAGTATTATTGCTTTATTTTCTACCCAATCTGGATTAATTAGTTTTTCAGGTCCAAATGGAGAAACATCAATTAGCGGTTTTTACATCTTCTTTTACATTGTATTGATGGTAGCTGGAACTTATATTTCAATTTTCTTAAGTGATATAATCTCTAAAAGAGGTGTAGGTAATGGGGTAACAACTATTATTTTAGTTGGGATTGTTTCATCATTAATTCCAAACTTCATTACAGTTTTTACTAATATTACTGGAGCAATATCAGGACAACTTTATCAAGTTATGTCATTTATTGTTTATGTAATTTTTTATTGTGGTATTTTATGAACCATAACTTTTGTGCATTGTTCATCAAGAAGAATTCCAATTCAACAAACAGGTCAATCACTACTTAAATTAGGTGATGAACTTCCTTATCTTCCATTTAAGTTAAACACAGGGGGAGTAATACCAGTTATATTTGCTTCATCTTTAATGACTTTACCATTAACAATAGGTGAAATTATTTCTAATGTTGATGCCAACAACGGTTTTGCTAAATTTGCTTTAAGCACCTTTAAATTTGATAGTTGACCAGGAATTTGTATTTATGTTGTGTTAATTATTCTTTTCACATTCTTCTATTCATATGTACAATTAAATCCAGAACGGATTAGTAAAGATTTTATGAAATCAGGGAGATTTATAATTGGGGTAAAAATTGGAAAAACTACTGAAAAATATATTTCAAAAGTTTTATATAGAATCAATTGAATTGGTGGTCCTTTCTTAGCAGTAGTAGCTGCCTTACCTTACATTGCAAGTGCTGCTACTAATGGTGTAATTCCATCAAACTCAGCATTAGGGGGAACAGGTATAATTATTTTAGTAAGTGGTACACTTGATATGTGACAAGCGATTGTATCAAATTCAACTGCTTCATCATACACCATTAAACGTCGTAAAATTGAAATGATTAATACAGAACAAAAAACTGATTTAGAACAAGGAATTGGATTATGATAAAAACAAAAAAAATTATTTTATTAGGAGCACCAGGAAGCGGTAAAGGAACATTATCACAAGATTTATTAAAGTACAATTATGTACAAATTTCTACTGGTGATTTATTTAGAAAGAAATTACAAGAAGATACAAGAGAAGCAAAAGAAATTCAAGCAATTATTAATAGGGGTGAATTAATCCCTGATTCAATTACTAATAATTTGGCTAAGCAAGAAATATTAAAAAATATTAAAGCAAATAAAAATATCATTTTAGATGGTTATCCAAGAACAATTGAACAAGCTAAGTTTTTAGAAACTATTTGTTATATTGATAATGTTATTTATCTTGATGTTGATCATGATGTTTTATTAAAAAGAATAACTGGAAGAATTAGTTGTAAACAATGTAATAAAGTTTATAATGAATATACAAATCCACCAAAACAAAAAGAAATTTGTGATAATTGTAACATTCCATTAATAAGAAGAAGAGATGACAATAAAGAATCTTTTGAAATAAGAATGATGGAATTTAATTCAAAAACTGCTCCTTTAATCGAATTTTATAGCAATCATAATCAAACTAAATTTGATAAAATTCATATCAATGGAACCGAATCTACTCAAGATATTTTAGAAAAAACTCTAAGAATAATTGATTCAAAATAATATATATCTACATATAAAACTAAATCATAAGAAGATTATTTATTTGTATTAATAGTTTAATTATGTTAAGTTAATCAATAAATTAAAACCAATCACATTAATAATCAAGATCAAATAAAATATAAATAGGAAAAGTTTATATGACTAAATTAAAAAAAATAATTATTAGTTTATTTTCAATTATTTTTGGCTTAGCTGCTATCTCAGGCTTGGGATATACTACTTATGCATTAATAAAAAATTATAATGCAGATAAAAATAATAAACCAGAATCAAATTTAAATGTTTTAAATAAATCAAAAGTTAATACATTGTTTTCTGAAGGAAATATTTGATATAATAAAACCTTATTATTAGCAAGTGATTTTGTAAATTTTGATGCAATTGATACTAATTGCTTTGATGATTTAAATTTTATTCTTGATCAAGTTGAGTTACCATTAAATATTGAAATAAAAAATCAATTTAATGCTATTAAGTGAAATAATGTAAAAAATATAACTATTTCAAAATCAGTAATTAGCAACAAAAAAAGTACTGAACTTGAAATTTTCAATAATTTATTAATATATAATAATGGTTCTAGAAAATACATATTAACAATTGCAAATAGAAATTTAGAAATAGATAATCTAATTTTTCCAAATTCTAAAAATTTTAATAATGATAAATTTATTTCAATATCTGATAATTTTTATGATGAACAAATATTTCAAAATATTAAAAAAATAACAATTTATTCTGACATTATTTGTAATATTGGTGCTAATGCTTTTAAAAATTGTCAAATTCTTTCTGATCAATGTTATTTAGAAACTTATGATAAAAATATCATTATTGGCGATAATAGTTTTTTTAATTCTAATTTATCTTGAATTTCAATGTCTTCATCAAAACTAATAATGATTGGTACAGAAGCTTTTAGTAATTCAAAATTATCATCATTGATTATTGATTATGCTAATAATGCAATTATTTGAGACAACGCTTTTTATAACGCTTCAAATTTATCTAATATAATAATTAGTTCAAGAAACACTTTTATAAGTAATTCATCATTTAAAAATTGCAATAAAACTCTTTCAATATTTATATATAGTCGTGGTTGAACATATGATAACATGTTAACATTTGGTGATGAAATTTTAGCTAATAATTATGATGCTTTATCAATAATGATACGAACTGAGAGAAGTCCAATATCTTTAATTAAAAGTGAAAATGCTTTATCAAATATTAATATTGATCCAGCAAATTTTAAATTTTCTATTGACACCTTATCAGGTTTAAATTCTTCAGATTTTAAAGATCTTGGATTGAATCAAGAATTGATCAATAAAATTGAATTTATTGATGAAAATTAAGGTAATGTATTGAATTTTGGAGAAACTCTTCTTTAACAATTTAAAATTAAGAAGGAGTTTTTATGAAAAAAGATAATAATGAACAAATAGATATTCAAA
>CASESV010000005.1 GCA_949290735.1 uncultured Mycoplasmataceae bacterium | reverse complement strand
GAAAGATATGTTGATTTTTTTAATAATAAAAGATTATCTAAATATTCTGGAAAATGAGATATTCCAATAAAAATTGAAAATTCTTATAAAATTAATAGTTGGCAATTTATTTAAAACGCTCTACATTTCTTGTTTTATCAAAAATTAATGATAGGGGTAATAGTATGCTCATCATAGGGTACAAATCCAACAAAAATACTATAGAAAATCTAAATCGTAATATAAGATCAATAACTAAAACAAAGGGAGGCTTAAAAAACATGAAAAACAAGAACTATAAAAAATTGACCACAAATTATAAATCAATTAATAGTCTTGTTTCCAGATAAAATTGTGGTATAAGTAATATGCTATGTGTAGCAAAATGACATATAGCTCTAATTTGAGTTTCTCCAAAAATCGCTACACTACCACCAAAAATAAAAAACTTTATGATTCTACAAAAAGTTATTAGTAAATAGATATATTATCAACATTATTTTAAAAATATAAACATATTTTTTTAAAATGTATATAATTAAAACATGTTCATTTTAATGATATTTATTGCTTTTTTATCAATAGCAGCAATATTAAGTTCAAGAACTATTTTTAAGCATTTTATATTTAATTCTAAATTATATTTACAAATCAAGAAATATGACAAACAAAATAAGTTAAGTACAATTTTGAGAATTTTTGTTTGTTTAATTTTAATTACTTTATACTTGTCACTTAGATGGATTCCAGCAATAATAAATATTGATGAATTTAATTTATTTAGTGCAAATGCTTCAGAATATAGGTCTGCAAATTTATCAATCTTTTTTATGTTAGACTTATGTTCTATACTAGGAATATTAACCCCTATATTATTTATTTTTGATTGAAAAAGAAAAACATTATTAAAACCAATTGCAATACTTTCTATTTTAGGCGGAATGGCAACTATTTTGTTTACACTACCTGATTTATATAATTATTGGGATTTAAAGAAATTTTTTATTGGTAGTGATTATGCAGGTGGAAATAATGGGGATGAGCCTCTAATGTTTTTAATGCATTGGTGAATGATTTCATTAGGGTTCATTGTTTTAGTAAAATCAGATTACTATAAATTTAAAGATTTTTTAATCATTCTTGCATTTATTATATGTTATTGTGCATATATTCTTATTGTTTCAAAAAGCTTAAATATTCAATCACATGTAACAGCACTAGCATATGGTGATTATTTTAAATTGCCTAATGAATATTATCAGCATCAATGAGCAGTTACTTTAGATGCACATCCACCATATGCAATTTTTATCGATATATTTAAAACTAATAAATCATGAATAGGATCACTTTCTAGTTGAATTTCTTTTGCAATAATTGTTATTATGATCATTTCTATTAAAAATTTATCAAAAAGATACTTTGATAGAAAAAATTTAAACAAATCAATTAATCAAGATTTTATGTATTAAAAAGAAAATCCGGATAAAGTCCGGATTTATTTATAATGGGGCGACCTACGGGACTCGAACCCGCGCATACCTGAGTCACAGTCAGGCGTGTTAACCAGCTTCACCAAAGCCGCCATAACATAGATTAATTATATAATCTATATCAATATTTTTCAATTATTTATATTTTTCAGGATGTTCTTTTCTCATTTGTTTTACAAATTTATCTTTTTCTAATGATCCATATTTGTTCATTAATTTAACACATTCCTGATATTCTTTTTCAGCTCATTTAACATCTTTAAAACCTTTGATAATAACTTTTTTCTTTTGAAGATTTTTATATGTTTCAAAAAAATCACGTATTTCTGCTAATAAATGTTGATTAATATCTTTAGTACTGTTAATATGACTATATCTTGGATCACAATCAATAACACCTATCAATTTAGTATCAGTTTCTCCCCCATCAATCATTTCCATAGCACCAATAATTCTTGTAGGTACAATTACACCTGGCAAAAATTCTTGATCACTAATCACTAAACAATCAAGTTCATCTCCATCTCAATCCAATGCTTCTTTAATAAACCCATAATTTTGTGGGTATCCACTTGGACCAAATAATATACGATCAACACTTATTGATCCATCTTTTCTATTGTATTCATATTTAATTTTTGAATTTTTAGGTATTTCAATTGTTACATTAAGTATTAATGACATATTTTACTCCTTTTTCACCAAGATAATTATAATCTATATAATACAAATAGTATTGAAATTTTGATAATTTAAGATAAAATAAATATATTATTAATTAGGAATGCTTAAAGGGATATGAAAAACGATTTTAGAATAATTTTAGATGCTGCACATAGATGAGATGCTCAACCAACTGATTTTTTACAATTTAATGGTCGTGTTTTAAATAAGTATGGATTAGATTATGTGAAAATGAAACTTTCAAGAGAACATTTATCTCTTGATAATTCAATTTATTCAAAAAAAGGTAGTGGTTTAACAACATTACTTGAAGATTCTTTTTACAAAACAACTCAAAAATATGAAAATGATGAAGATATTCAAGATATGATAGTACCTGAGGACAAATATGATGTGTGATTAAATTCATTACCTGAAAAATATTTTAGTGAATATGCTGCACGTAAATATTTAATAGATAGATATTTAAACACATTCCCTGAATCTGATAAATCAAGAATTATTAAAATAATGTGTGAAAATTTAGATAGTCCAAATTACGTTCAATTTTTAGATTTTGATCCTAATATAATGACTACTCAACAATACTTGATATATAAAGATATCATTAGTTTTTATGATAAGTTAAAATTTGACGAATTATTTAATAATGAAGATTTATGAGAAAACTACATTCAACGTAATGATGCAATGATGGATCAAAGATTACCAAAACATTCTTTGAATGAAGAATATGTTGAAAATGATGAAATTAGTGAACGTTTAAATCAAATATTATCAAAAACAGAAGAAACAGAATCTGAAACAGTAGAAGAATTAAGACAAAAAATTGATGAACTAAATAATGCTGCACAACAAGCAATAGTTAATTCACAAAATATTTTAAAACAATCTTATAATCCACTTGAATCATTAAGTAATCAATCAAAACCAGTTCAAAGGGTTAATAGTTTGGTATTTACTCCAGCTATTACAACAAACAACCAAAGTTATGTTTTTAATAATCCAATTAATTACGAATATAAGACAACATATGGTCAAATCTCAAAAGTAGGTTATGTAAATAATATCCAAGATTTAATTAATCAAAGAAATGCTGTTGCAATAGCTAATAATCAACTTGTTAATCAAATTATTCAAAATCAATTAGCATATAATAATCAATTCCAAAATCATAGTCATAATATAAATAATTTACAAAATACGTCACAAACAATTCAATCAATATTTAGTATTAATCAAAAAAATAATTCATCAAATGTTGTTAATGAGAGTGGTAGCTCATTACACATTAATCAAAATGTTTCAAATTCACAAATTTATAAATCAAATATGAATTTAAATACAAATGCTCAATTAAATGGCGATATTTTTAATAGCGCTTCATCTAAAAGAGGATATGATACATTAAATGCTAATATTGCTAAACCAGTTCTTATTAAAATTAATAAACAACAGCCACAAAATAACAATAATAAACAAACGCTTGCATCTAATCAATTTAGACCAACTTCTAGTCAACCAATTAATACCCAATCATCAATTAAAATCCCTAATAGATCTTTCTCAAATGCATTAAATAATAATTCAAGTACTAATAGTAGTCAATTTAATAGTGAACCTCAATCTACTAAAATACCATTAACTAAAATACCGACTTCTCCATTAACAGTTAATAATTTGACTAATAACGAAAATAAACAACAAGACATTGTGAGTGTATACAAAGTTAATACTAAACCAGAACCACAAAAAGTTATGGTTGGTGTTCCATCTAAAAAAATAGATTAATAATAGAGGTTTGTAATGCCACGTAAACATTTAATTGCTTCTGGAATAAATAAAAAACAACAACAACAAGCTAAGATATGGATGAAATGTGCAAAGGAAATTAAAGCTGCAGCAAAAATTGGTGGCCCAAATCCTGAAGCTAACCCTAGATTAAAAGCTGCAATTGTGAGAGCATTGCAAAATAATTTATCTAGAGAATCAATAGAAAAAAATATTAATGGTGCTAATAAGGATTCATCAACATTAAAAGAACTATATTATGAAGGTTATGGTCCAAATGGGATGGGTATTATAATTAAAGCATTAACTGATAATGAACAAAGAACAATTAGTGCTATTAGAGGATATTTTTCTAAATTACATGGAAACATAGCTAAACCAAACAGTGTGATGATCCTATTTGATGAATTAAGTGAATTTGTTATTGACAAAATTTATAGTGAAGAAAAGATTCTTGAAGCTGTTTTAGAATGTGATATTGTTGATTTGGTAGATGATGATGATTGTTATGTTTTAACAGCTAAACCAAACGAATTTGTTAAAATAAATGAATGTTTAGAAAAAAATAACATTAGTACATTAAGTGCTGAGGTAAGATACATTCCTCAATCTACTGTATCTATTAATGATGAACATAAACCACTATATGAGAGATTTATCAATCAATGTGAAGATGATGATGATATTCAGTGAGTTGTTACAAATTGTAATAATGCTTAATTAAATATATAATATATGTGTATGAAAAGACCATTATTAATTTTAGTATCAGGTGCATCAGGATCTGGAAAAACAACTTTTTGTAGTGAATTATACAAAAAATTAAGTGTTTTTTACAAAGGCACTATTATTTCACAAGACGATTTTTATTTTGATAAAATTAATATCCCTATGTATAATAATTGTTTAAATTATGATCATCCAAATTCTTTTGATTGAAAAACTATATTAGATACAATCCATTTAATTTTAAATAATGAACCCGTAAAAATTTATAAATATGATTTTACTAAAAGTGAACCTACTAATGATTATTATAATGTAGATAATAATTTAGATTTTATAATTCTTGAAGGCTTATATACACTATATAATCAAGAGATTAATAATCTTGCTTCACTTAAAATTTTTATTGATACTGATTTAGATGAATGTATTATAAGAAGAATAATGAGAGATACAAAAGATAGAAAGAGACCAATAGATACAATCATTGAAAGATGAAGAAAAGTTGTTAGGCCAATGTATAAACTTTATGTTGAGCCAACAAAATTTAACTCAGATATTATCATTCCATGATATGATAACAAAGAAGTGGCAATACAAACTATTAAAGAATCTTTAATTGAAAAAATTAAAAATGAAAAATGTTAAAATTACATCTCATGCAAAAGAAAGAGCTAAACAAAGATTATCAAAGTTTTTTAATAATATTGATAATAAAAGTTTAGAATTTGAATTTAAAATAATAGAAATTTTTAGAAAATCAGATTTAGCAAGTAAAGATGTGATAAATGGTAAAATTTCTTGTATTTATAGAACAGTGATAAATAATAAAATAATTGAATTTAAAACTGATGAAACTAATAATACTTCAACTATTATTACAATAATTGTAAAGGATTAATATGGCCAGAACAGAGAATGAAATTATAGAAGATATAATTGATGTCATTGAATCATTAAGAATTTATGTGAATCAAGATGGAGGAGATCTTGAATATGTAAAATATGAAAATGGTATAGTTTATATAAAAATTTTAGGAGCTTGTGTAGGATGTGATTTTATTGACTACACATATAATGAAGGAGTTGAATCAATTTTAAAAGAAAATATTCCAGAAGTTAAGGCATTAAAAATAATAGAATAATTTTTTAATGCATCTTTTATTAAGATTATTAAGTTAGATACTATCACATTATTATATAATATATATAATCTATTACATGCTAATAGAATACAAAGGGGTATTAATGAAGAGAGCAATTAAAGAAAAACTATTAAATTTAGTTACTTTTAATCCAATTGACTATTGTATTAGAAGTAATGTAACTCAAAGACATATTGATATATCTAAATACGTTAACAAAGAATCATTTATTAGTTTTATGGAAGGTGAAACGCATCAATTAGAAATATCAGCAACAAGCGGGATAAGTGCATTTGAAAGTGAATTAAAATCAGCAAGAAGTCCTGATGAATTTGTTAACATTGTTCAATCTAATGGATTTAATATCACAGAAAATAGAGTCAGAGAACTTAATTCTAATTTTATTGATGCTAAAAAGAAAGCAACAACTTATTATGTTGATCAAATGAAAACATTTAAAAGACAATTCATTACTTTGAATAGAACAGCAAACAACATATATAATGATTCAACTATTTGACCATTATATATTGTTCACAGATTTTTAAAAGGTAAAATAAATGATATTATTATTAAAGCTCCATTAATAATATATAAAGTTGCTATTGTTGAAGAAGGAAGTAAATTATATATTAGAAAAATTGATGATCATATGATTGTTAATGAAAAAATCCAAATTGTTATGAATAAAGAATTTCCTTCTATAGCAACTTCAGAAGAATTATTAAGAAATGTCTCTTTTGAAGATTATATAGACCGTTTTCAAAAAATGATAGGCTATAAAATTGATGTTGATTCTCAAGATTTGTTTGTTAATTTTAAAATTGAGACATCAAAAGTAATTGAAGAGAATTGCCCAAGATTACAAGTTGAAAATAGTGCATTAATTGGAATTTTTGAACCAGGTGGTGGTGCGCTTAAAGAAGATTTAAAAGAAATTATTGCAAGAGATAAAGATCCTTTTGAATCTCAATTAGATGGTGATGTTAAGTCTAATAGTTATTATGAAGAAAAAATTATTAAGGATCCCACATCTATTTTTGAAATTAATAAACCATTAAATATTTATCAAAAATATGCAGTTGCTTCATCATTAAATCAATCAACTTTAATTTATGGTCCTCCTGGAACTGGTAAATCTGAAGTTATTGCAAATATTATTTCAAATGCTCTAATTAAAGGAAAATCAACATTAATGGTTTCTGAAAAAAGAGCTGCTTTAGATGTATTAACAAAAAGAATGGGGTCATTAAGTCAATTTGCACTATATTTATATAACACTAATGATAAAGAAGAATTTTATAAAAAAATAGATAGTTTAAATTCTAAACTTGGAACACAATGATATCGTGAATCATCAAGATCATCTAAAAATAGTACTATTGAACCCTTGAAATTTAATAAAGATGAATTACTATTTGTTAAAAATTATGATGAATGATATGAGGAATTATTTAGATTAATTAAAAAACATTGAACAATTGAAGATTATACAGATGGTATATATAAATTAGATTATATTGATGCTCAAAGATTAAGAAGCGACCTAGGTGAGGAGCTTTGTATTGAATGATTACAAACAGTTAATATTGATGGTTTGGGAAACACTACATTATTAGAAGCATTTAAAAAAATATATTCATCAGGATCTTATTCTTTCCCAACAGTTGATGCTTTTTTTGCAGAATATATTAAATTCAAAAAATTTGTTAGAAAATATAATTTATTAGAAAACAACACATCTGAAGAATTAAACAAATATTTAAGACACATCATTAACAAAATTAGTGCTAATACTAAACTTGTTGAAAGATACTTATTAGGTGGTAATAAATTAAATAATTTATTTCAAAAATATTTCGAATTTACAGAAAAATACGACAATAAGCATGCAAAATTATTTCTTGAAAAATCTTACAAAGATAAAAAACAATTTATTAATTTAGTTAGTTCATATTTATCTTTCAAAAGTATGGTAATAGATAAAGATCCAGTTCTAAGCGGTTTAGAGCCAAAACAAATAATTGAAAAGATTAACATTATTGAAAAATTTGTTAACAAATATAAGAAATTAATGGCCACTGGTAATTGATTTGATTTTTTAATTAAAAATGCTAATAAAATTGAAAAATTCTTATCTCTATATGAACAAGCTAATAGTCAAGAAATAGCTGAAGTAATTTATGCTGAATTTGTTATTAATTCACAAATTATTGTAAGAGCAGAAGAATCAACACTAAATTTCAAACAAATTAAGTTTGTTTCAAGAGATATAAATCAAATAATTCCTTTATTTAAAGAATTTTTATCAAGTATGGAACATTTAAATAATGATTATGTTGAAGAAATTGTTCAATATAAAGAATTATTTAATTATGATGTACAATATCTAAGTGAGCTTAAAGAAATTTCATTTATTTTTGCACCAGAATATCAAGAAATATTAAAAGAATGAAACTGAATTTCTTTACCATTTATAAAGTATTTATACTTAAACCCAATTGTTCCATTTGATTTAGATAAAATCCAACCAATTATGCAGTTAATTACTTCACCTATTAGTAATGATCAATTTATGAAATTAAAAGTTATTGCTATGTGAAGTGACATTGTTAAAGAGAATCCAATTTTTATGGAACTTAAAGGGATCCATTTACAAGACATTATTAATCAATTGAAAAAAGAAGCAACAAGAAGTGCTTCATTAGTAGAGGAATTAATTTATAAAAAATATGTAAATAATCTAAGAACACATTTAACAAAATTATCTAAAGAAGATAAGGATGAAGTTGCAAACGTTTTAAGAATTGCATCAAGTAGTGCAAGACCACCAATTGGTCAATTTGTTAAACGTTATTATAATGCATTAAAAAAATTATTCCCAATATGAGTTGCAAGACCTGATAATGTTGCCGATATGATTCCATTAAATGAAGGTGAATTTGATTATGGTATATTTGATGAAGCTAGTCAAATGTCAATAGAAAGAGCTTATCCAATTGTATATCGTACAAATATTAAAGTTGTTTCTGGTGATGATAAACAGCTAAAACCAACTTCTTTCTTTATGTCAAAATTAAATCAAAATGATTATGATATTGATGATTATGATGCTGTGGAATCATTATTAGAAAGAGCAAAAGTTTCATGATGAAATGAATTCCATTTAAAAAATCACTATCGTTCAGACTCTAAAGAATTAATTGAATTCTCAAATAAATTCATTTATAACAATTCTCTAGAAGTAGCTACTAAAGCTGGTATTTTTGAATCTGGAATTGAAATTCATAATGTAAATGGTATATGAGATCAAGTTAATAAAAAAGAAGCTGAAAAAGTTATTGAATTGTTAATAGAAAAACACAATGAATATGAAACTATTTTAGTTATTACATTCAATTCAAGACAATCGCAATTAATTGAAAATGTATTATTTGAAAGAAGAACTAAATTACCAGAAAAATTGGCTGAAATGATAGAAACAAATAAAGTAACTATTACAAACTTGGAAAATGTTCAAGGTAATGAAGGTGAACTTGTAATTTTATCAGTTTCATATGGTAGAAACCCAGAAGGTATAATTAGATCTAATTTTGGTCCATTAATTTTAAGTGGAGGATCAAATCGTTTAAATGTTGCAATAACTAGAGCAAGAAGAAAAATGATTGTAGTTAAATCAATATATGCACATCAAATTAAAGTCAATATTAATAATAAAAATGCAGTTATATTTAAGAAATTTATTGAATATATTGATGGAATTAGTAATAATCAATCAATTGACTCAATTGATTATATTGATAGCAATGAAAATACTTTTGATAAATCAAAAGAAAATGACCAAATTGAAGATGTTTTAGTAGATGAAGATGAAATAATTGAAGAAAACATTGAAACTAAAAAAGATATTGTTGAAGAAAGTGAAAAACATTTCTCATCTAGAATAGTAAAAGAAATATATGGTGAACTTATTAAGTCTTTAAATAATAAATTCACAATCATAAATGACTTTAAAGTTGGTTCTAAAAATATTGAATTATTAGTAATTAATAATCAAACTAAAAAACCAGTTAAAGCTATTTTAGTGGAAGAGTGAAAGAAACATAGAACCATTAAGGATATGTTAGAAGATATTGACCGTCAATACTTTTTAGATGATAGAGGTTATAGTACATATCGTATTAAGGAATTTATGTGATGCATAGATAAGAATAGAATTATGCAAAAAATTAAAGATAGTATCATGAATAATAATGGAAATGATCAAATAGATTACATTTTATGACAATCAGATAAATAGAATATTTCATATTATATTTATAAATACAGAAGCTTAATATGGTTGTTGAAAATTCAAAAAAAATCAATTATAATTATTATTAGTACAAGGAGTATTTAGAACATATGCAACAATCATTTGAAACTAGAAAAGTAACTTTTACAATATTTAATAGAAAAGAAATTTCAAAAGCAAAAGTTAATGGTTTTATTGAAAAATACAAAAAATTCGATCACCGTGATGTAGATAAAGCATTTTTTAATGAAATGTCACCTGCAACAGATACTACAAGGGGTCACTTTTCAAGATTTACACCTGCAACACCAATGATATATAAAGGTTATTTAGATGATGAATCTTTAAATGCTATTGGAACATTAAACAAACGTCCTTTAGTTGATGTGGTTGATGAAGTAATAGCTTTAAATGAAGGTTCAAGTGCTAATGGTTCAATTAATCTTAAATTGATTGATTGATCAGAAAAAGAAGCTATGGATGAAGAAGCAAGATTAATAGCTGAAATAAAAGCTGCTGAAGCTGAACTTGAACAACAAGAAGCTGAACTTGATGCAAATGAAAAATTAATTCCAATTGAAGCTAAACCTGTAGAAGCTAAGCAATCATTAACAATTAAAAAATAATATTATTTCAATACGATATTTAAAATAGAGGGCAAGCTCCCTCTATTTTAAATTTTCAAGTGTATAATATATTAGTATGTTGAAATTTAATAAACGTAAAGATTTAGAAATAATAAAGGGAACAAGTGGATTATTTTGTTGATTATTTTGATGTTCTCTAATTTTAAATATCTTAATTTATATTGGTTCAATTATTGTTTTATTTTTAAATCCTCACCAACTAGATAATTTTGATGCTTCAAAAGATGTTTTTTTAGGTTTTTATAATCTTAATCCTAGTGATAATAATTTATATCTTAATTGACTTGCATATTTATTTGGGATAGCCATAATAGTTTTAACAGTTATTAATTGTTTAATGTATTGATTATTTGTCCAAATTCCAATTAGTAATTATGTAAATAAAAGATATTTAATGGTATTACTCTTAATTTCCACTCTTATGTGTATTTTAATTTTTCTACTTAATATTTTTAATAAACCATTATTTAACTACAACAGTCTATCTCTAATTAATAATGGTTGAAATTTAGATGTTACAAAAAATAATTTTATGAATTTTAATTACGTTTATGATATTAATTTTTTAACTGATGGTGCAAAGAATTTAATTTCATATTTAAAATTAAATAGTTTTAGTGTTATTTGAATTATATTAATTATTTCTTTTGGAGTTGCTTATATTACTGATTTATTATTACTACTTTACAATAAAAGATGTAGTTTATCAATTATCACATATAAGGAGGTTTAATTATGAAAAAAACATTTTATATTTCAACTCCAATATATTACCCATCTGGTAAACCACATGTTGGTCATGCAATGACAACAATTTTAGCAGATGTTATTTCAAAATATAAAAACCTTATAGGTTATGATGTTTTTTTTGTTACAGGTACAGATGAGCATGGTAAAAAAATTGAAGAATCAGCTAAAAAAGCAAATTTATCAACAATTGATTTTGTAGATCAAAATGTAAAAGTATTTATTGAATTATGAAGAATCTTAGGTATTAATTATTCAAGATTTATAAGAACAACAAATATTCAACATATTAGAACTGTACAACGTATTTTTAGCCAATATAATCAAGAAGGTTATATTTACTTAAGTGATTGAAAGGGACATTATTGTGTATCTTGTGAAGAAAATATACTTGCAAAAGATATAGTTGTTAAAGATAACAAAAAATATTGTAGTGTTGGTCATGAATTAATAGATATTTCTGAATCTTCATATTTTTTTAGAATGAGTAAATTTAAAGATTGAATTCAAAACCAGTTTATAGAAAATTCAAATTGAATATCACCAGAATCTAGAATGAAAGAATTATCTAATAATTTTTTAGAAAATAATTTAGAAGATTTATCAATTTCTAGAACAACATTTAGTTGAGGTATTCCGATTCTTGAAAATCAAAAACATGTAATGTATGTATGAATGGATGCTTTATTTAATTATTTAACAGCTTTGGATTTTATGCAGCCAAATGATTCGCTTTATCAAAAATTTTGAAATCATAAAGATGCAGAAATAGTTCATTTATTATCAAAAGAAATTACAAGATTTCATTGTGTGTATTGACCGATATTTCTTCATGCATTAAATGTTAAATTACCTACAAAAATTATTAGTCATGGATGAATAGTTACTAAATCAGGAAAGATGTCAAAATCATTAGGTAATGTAATTGATCCTTTTGAAATTGTTAATATATATGGTAGAGATTGTTTAAGATATTACTTAATTAAAGATATGTCATTAAGTAATGATAATATTTTTTATGAAGGGTCAATGGTTGCGACATTTAATGGTGATTTGGCTAATAATTTAGGAAATTTAATTTCTAGAACAATTGGAATGTTAAGTAAGTATAATCATAGCAAGGTACCAAGTATTGCCAAACGCTTAACAAAAAAACATCTTGAAGTATCGAAATTAATCAAAAATATTAATTTGAAGATTCCTGAATTAATTAATTCTTTAAATCCATCTTCGATTTTAAATGCTGTTCAAGATATGATTAATATTGCTAATAAATATATTGAAGAAACTAAACCTTGAGAATTATTTAAAAATAACAAAAAATCTGATTTAAATAATTTATTAAATATCTTATCAAATGTTGTTCGATCAAGTTTTTTTTGACTACAGCCAGTTTTAGTTGATGGTGTTATATTAGCTCAAGAACAATTTAATTTAGATTTTTCTAAAATTGAATATAGACAATTAAACAATTTTAGTGACCTTGATAATCATATAGTTAATCAATCAGTTCCTATTTATCAAAGAAAAGAATATAAAGAAGAGTAAATTTATTCTTTTGATATTTTAGATATAACTCTAATTGCATCATTGATACCAGTTATTATTGTTTGTTCTTGTTTATTATTTGTACTAAGTCCACAAGCATATATTGATTTATAATTAATTGCTTCATTATTTTGATCAACATTAATTTTATAAACTTTGTTGTATAAGTCTTTTAATTTTATATTATTTTGTTTTGGATTTGTTCCATAAAGTACTAAGATATAGTCATATTCGATACTAAACTCTTGATTTGTTTCATTATTAATAATTTTAATTACATCATTCTTAATTTCTAAAATATTGTAATTTTTATAAGTATTAATTCGATTCGATTTAATTGCCTTTTCTACATTAGCTTGATGTGCTCTAAATTCATTTCTTCTATGAATTAATGAAACTTTTGCAATTGTCTTTAGTTTATTTGCATAATCAATTGCACTATCACCACCACCACAAATAACAACCTTTTTATTTTTAAAAAAATTTGATTCTTTAACAAAATAAAATATTTTAGATTTAGCTTCATCATGGATTTTTGCATCTATAGTAACAAACTCAAAAGCACCATACCCTGTTGAAAAAATAATGTTATCAGTGTAATATTCATTGTTTTTATTATCAATTATTTTGTATTTTGCAAAAGCATCATTTAAAGGTAAAATTTCAGTAATCTCAACATTATATTTAATGGTACTATTTTTATTAGTTAATGCTTGTTTATATAAATTTTCAACTAATTTTGCTCCTGTAATCTTAACATGACCAGGTATATCATATAACGGTTTATCAGGAAATAATCTTGCAGGGGCACCACCAAAAGTATTGTTAATTTCAAGAATTAAACAATCAATTTGTTTAATTCCACAATAATAACAAGCATACATTCCAGTTGGACCAAATCCAATTATAGTTACTTTATATTTTTTTTTATTTTCCATCGCATTATTATTATAAATAATAAGCATTATTGTTATATAAAAATATTTAAAATAAAAAAAGTATTCCTAAAATTAGTATTGATATAGTATAATTAAGAAGTTAATATTATTTTTTTATATTAATTTAAACTTAAAAAAGCTTTAAAAGGGGGAAATTATGGCTATTAAAGCTAAACCAAACAAACAAGCTAACAACATTCTTTACCTTCAAGATGCAGATGCGAAAGCATTAGGAATAATTGAAGGATCATCACAAAGAGTGTTTATTGATAATAGAGAAGTAGAAGTTGTTTTCGTTGATGAACATGAAGTAATTCCTGTTTCAAATGAAGATAAAAAGTTGTATCAAGATGCTTATAAGATTGCAGCTAAATATGCTGAAGAAAGCTATCCTAATGAATCAGCAACTCAAAGATCTATCAGCAAACATAATGAAAGTAATAAAACTAAGCAACCAAAAGAAGCTGGTGAAAGCAAATGATCTAGTTTTTGATCTAAATTTAAAAGAGAACCAAAAGAAAATAGATGATCAGAAACTAGAAAAGATCAACCAACTTCTTCAGCTATGGTTAAATATGATAGTTCAAAAATTGATGATTCTTACTCATCAAGAAATGATAGATATGCAAATGATAATCATAGAAGACATGCAAAACACTCAATAAGAAATGATGTGTTTACAAAAGAAGAATTAGAAATTATTCAAAATGTTATCGATAAATCAAGAAATCCAGAACCAGTAGTTTCTAAAAAAACTAATTCAAGTAAATCAAAAGTAAAAAGTAAAAACAAAAGAAAATAATTAATATGAGAAATAAAGAATTTGTATTGCCTGAATTTAGAGAATTAAGTTTTAAACCAATCAATACTTCTTATTACAATACAAAGATTAAAAATATTAAAATTAATCTTAATGAAGAAATTATTGAACCGTTTAAAAAAATAAATATTGAACATGATGTTCCACAAATCCTTCATTTTAATATTAAAGAACATATAATTCCTAAATTTGAAATATCATGCAATGATATGGATGATCAATATAATATTTATAATTTAAATAAAGATTTTCAAGAACAAAGTATTAGTAATCTTAATTCAAATAATTATCATAAGAGAGAAAAATTTTTAACAAAAAGAAGTAAATGAAGTTCAATTGATTTAGAAGTTTATGAACAAAAAATCAAAATATAGTGAGGTCAGAATATGGCAGTAAAAACTAAAAATAATGCAAAGGCAAATTATATTCCAGCAAATCAAAAACATCAAGTTATTTCGCTTGACCAATTTGGTGCATATGATTACAACAAAAGAAGAAAACAATGACACAAATTAGCTGGTAATAATGAAGTTCAAGAAATATGTTCAATTTGTAGAGATGATGATAATTGAACATCGGTTAAATTAGATAATGGAAATCATGTTTGTTATTTTTGTTGAGTTAAAAAACCAACTGAAGAAGCAAAAAAAGCAGTAGCTACAGTTGTTAACAAAAATTTAAAAAATCAAAATAAACTTGTTGTAAGTGATAATAAGAAAAAATCTAATTTAGATGCTGAAATTGTTGAAATTCAAAAGTTTAATGATAATCAAGGAACTTCATATAGAAATAAGGATGATGTTCAAAATTATCGTACTACAAAAAATACTATTGATAAAACATCAAAATATGGTGTAAATCCTTCTGTATATTATGATTCACAAGTTGATTATTCAAAACCTCACGATGAAATAAATGTAGTAAGACCTTATGATAAAAAATATTTACCTAAAGCTAGCAAAAATGCTGAGAAAAAAGCTAAAGATTTAGCTGATGAGGCGATAAGAGAATACAATAATGCAGTTACAAGAGCAAAATTAGTTACAAAGAAAAATATGGCTATTGCAAAGGTTGAAGCTTTAAGAACATTAACCAAAGCTATGGTTATTGAAAAAAATTATTATGAACGTGAAAATGAGATTGCTCGTCACCAAGAAGCTGTTAAAAACATTAAAAAACTACGTGAACAATTATTAGAAAAAAATGAAGTTAGTTTGGAATATAATCTTGAAAAACTTGCTCGTGATAATGAAATAGAATTAAAGAATAATGAAGATGATTACATTAAAACAAAAATTAAAATTGAACAAAAAGCAGAAATAATAGACATCAAACATCGTCAAGAAAAAGAAAAAATTAGAATTTTATCTCGTGGTGAAGATTATAAAAAATCAAGTATTAAGAATGAAATTAAACAAGTAAAAAATGCTAAATATATTCCACAAAATGTTGATCTTGACTCAAATGATGATACACTTGCTGGATTAATTAGAAGAGTTAATCAAATTGATCCTTCTAAACTTAGTTCTGAAGAAAGAGAAAGTGTTTCTAAATTTTTAAGACTTGTTGCGGCTTATGATAGAGAAAATAAGCATAAAGAACTATTAGCTGAATATAAGAAAGCAATTGATGATATGGATAAGAAAATTAATAAAACTATGAAGAAAAATTCTAAATCTAAAAAAGGTAATGAAGCTATGATTGTAAGTTATGAATCATATAAAAAAGTAATAAACGCTAAAAAAGCATCACTATTTATTTCAGAACCAATTAAAAATTACGAACAACCTGAAGTTAGAACGAAAGTAATCAAAGTAAAAACTAATTCAAAAGCGATGAATCCTAGCTCTAAAACATTAGTTAAATACAAACCTATAACAAATGGATTAAATAAAATGGATTATCAAAAAGTTGATATTTCTTCTTACTATGATAGTGATATTGAAAAAACTATTAAAAAATTCAAAAGAATTGCTCAAGATGCTAATCGTTATGATGATTTCTTTGTTTCTAAGCATGGTGATAGTGCTTATAAAATTAATTATGAAAAAATTAAATATACTAAATATGAATTAAGATGAAGACATAAACATAAAGCATCAAATGATGAAGGTTATGATGTAGTTTACAAAGACTTATATGATGACGATGGGGAAAAATGATGATCTAAATTTACTCCTAAGAAAAATGCAAATGGTGAGACAATCCCAAGAAGTTATTATACTTTACTAAGAAAAATTGATCATTTACCATCTGATCCATTAGCAGTTGAAAATATTGATATCACTAAAAAAGAAAGAGATGATATCATGAATGAGATTAACACATTAAGAAATATGGATATTTCTCCAAATCTTACTGACTCTCAATATCGTGATTTAATTAAAAGAGTTGATGATGTTACTGAAATTTATAGATATTTAGAACAAAAAGATCTAAAACATCGTAAAAATGTAATGAAAGCACAAATATGTGATGAAAAATTATCTCAAAGAATTATTAGAGATGAATCAAGAATTGCACATGCATATGCAAGAGCAGATGAAAGATATAATAATAGAGAACAACACATTAATGAAAAATATGCAAAAAATGTTGAATATGCAAAAAATGAAGCATTATTAAATGTTGAAAGAATATATGAGAATGAACAAGAAAGTTTAGCTAGAGAACAAGAACAACATTTATGGAATAAAGCTTCTTCATATGAAGCAAATAATAAATTAGCAAATGATCAATATAAATACCAAAATTCTATTATTGGCGCTACAGTTAAAGAAATTGAAAAATTTAACAAAAAGTCTGATACTCCAATTGTATTATCAGATATGCCACACAAAATTTTACCTTTACCTGTAACTTCAAATTCTACTATCAACATTAACGTTGATAAAGCTGGATCAAAAGTAATGGTTTACAGTAACTCTAGTGATAGAAGAAATGAATCAGCGGCTAAAGCTGTTAATGATGAAGTTCCAACTAATGTAACTAAGATTTATGTTTTAGATAAATTTAGAAATGTTAAAGATGTTAAAACTAGAGTTGCTTTATTGAATGAACATGCTAATAGAGAATATGCTAAAGCAGCAGAATATAATATAGCAAGAGAAAAACGTGAAATTGAAAATGCTGATAGAAAATTACAACAAAAATTAAAAGTAGTAGATGAAATTTATCAAGATTCTACAACTCTAAAATCTGTTGGTGAAAGAATGAATCACATAGTTAAAGAACGTGATTGAGTTCAAGATCATTATGAAAAAGTTAAGGCTGAAAAATGAAAAATTCATGACCGTGATCAAAGATTAAAAGAAAAAATTCAAAAAATGAATGAAAAAAATCAAGAACTTGAATTAATTAAAGCACAAAAAGAAGCTAATCGTAATAAAGAAAAGTTAAGATTAACTTCAAAAAAAGATGATGAATTAGATTACCAAGATATTATTGCTAAAAAATAAAATAAGTTTAATAATAAAATAACCTGATTGATACAAATCAGGTTATTTTATTTATATAAGAATTAATATTATTTAAAATATTTAGTGGTTTTATTATTTATTCTATTAATAATAGAATTACAAATTTTATTAATACCACAAATATAAAAAGTGCTATTTTGAACATTACAATATTTACTAATCATATTAATATTTATTTTTCCATGTTCATATCCATTAATTTTTTGCTCTTCCAAAACATTTATCACTTTTATTTTATTACTCACTAAAGATAATTCTCTAAACTGTTTTTCAAGTAATAACTCATCTCTATTTTTAGCCACATTAAAGATAGTAATATTAACATCTAGTGTATGTTCTAAAATTGATTTGGCAAATGAATAAATTGGTGCAACACCAACATTATTTGTAATAGCACATATGTTTGAGTATTCAAAATCATCTCAATAATAAAAATTACCTAATGGTTTAGAAACAACAACTTTAGTGAATAAATCCCATTCGTTATATATTTTTTTACTAACTATACTAGATGGTTTATTTTGTACAATTATTTCATAAAAATTAAATTTTTCTGTTTCAAATGGACTTGAACATATTGAATATTTTCTACTATACAAATGTCCATTATGGTTAATTTTTACTTCAATATATTGACCAGATTTAAATGATTTTAAAATTGATCCATCAACTGGTGTTAGTCGATAAATATTAGTATCATGACTAATTGGTTTTATTTTAATAACCCTCATCAAATTTAAATCATAATCACTAAGAATTTTGTTTCTTTCAATATCAATTTGATTTTTATTATTTGTTATTTCTTGGATTTTTTTAGTTTCAATTTTCTTTGTTTTTAATTTGTTTTTTTGAGATATTTTCTTTGTTTTATTCATATTATTTACCTGTTGATCCAAAACCTTTATTTCCTCTTATAGTATCACTTATTTCATTGACTTCTTCTAATTTAAATGAATAAAGTTTTCTAATAATTCCTTGGGCAACTTTATCATTTTTTTTAAAATGATAATCTTGTTCACCATGATTATACATATGAATAATAATTTCACCACGATATCCATTATCGATAACACCATTATGAACAGCTAAATTATATTTTGTAGCTAACCCTGATTTTGGCATTATCTCAAATCAATAACCTTCTGGCAATTCAATCGCTATTTTTGTAGAAATACTTGCTGATGATTTTGCTTTAACCAAACAGTCACTAGCACAATATAAATCATACCCTGCATCACCTTCAATAGCAGGTGATTTAATACCAATAATATCTTTCTCTAATTTTTTAAATTTTAGTACCATAAAAATGTAATTTAATTATATTATAATTATAATATAATAAATTTAAGAAAAAAGGTAAATTAGATGACACCTGCAATGTTAACTAAGATACTTATCAACTTATTATTATTCACGATTATCTTAATAGGTTCAGGTATATATCTTTATAAATTAAAATTAGAACATAAAGGATATAAATTCTTATTTTTAAGTTATACAGTTTTTTGAATAGCGCCTATGCTTTTACGTTCTTATTCTGGAACTTTACAAAATGCAATAGATAAGGAATTTTTATTAATTGCGTTATCAGCTTATGGTATAGTTGGGATATTTATTAGGCCATTAGCTGATATTTTTAATTTTAGGTTTAAGTCAAGAAAGTACTTCTTATACTTTGCATGTATAAGTCAAATAGTTTTATATTTACCAGTTTTAATAGTTCCAAATACACCTACAAGTATTATCCAATCAATAGGTGTTGGCATAGGGGCTAGTTGTATTGGTAGTTTTCAATTATTATTTAAAGAACAATATATTTCGACAAAATCCTATTTAAATGTTTCTTTATTAAGTATCCCGCCATTGATTGCAAATTTTTTAACAGCACCATTACAATCACTTTTAATGATTGGTTCTAAAACTGAAAAAATTGTTGATGTTAACATCCTTAAATATTTATGATTAATTGGATTAATTTTTAGTATTTTAGCTTTAATTATGATGTTTTTTGTAAAGGAAGACAAAAAGCGATTTGGAATTATTAAGAATCAAGTATTTAAGAATCGACAAGATTATTTTATGTTTTTCTTATTATGTATAATTGGATCTATTGTAGCATTTATTAAGTTTAGTAATTCAGGATCAATTGGTACTCTTCACTTACAAATATTAGGAGATTTAAGTGATCAAGATACATCGAGTTATGAAGGTTATTTATCAGTGATTTTTAGTTTATTTCAATTAGCTGGTGGAATATTGGTTGGAACCGTATTAATTAATAATATTTCTAAGACTTGAATTTTTAGTATCGGTATTTTCTGTTGGCTAATATATATGTTAAGTTCAAGTTTTATAATTAATCCGATTGGTTATTTTTTAATTCATGGTATTAATGGATTTGCATATGGATTATTATATAATTTTGTTTTAGGCTCAGTTTTAAATTATGATTTTAAAAATAAAATTATTACCCCAATGAGTATATATCAATCAATTTTATCGATTGGCATTGCATTAAGTAGTATTTTTACCCAATTCATTAAAAATGAGTTAAATGTCAATTTTTATGATTCAATCAAAATAATTAATTTTACATTAATGGGAGTTAGTTTAGTGTTATTAATATTGTATTTATGATATGAAAGAATATCTAAAAACATAAAATTTCTATCAAAAAATAAAAATTTTATGATAAAAAATCAAAAAAATTAATAATTACAAATTGGTTTATAGTATAATTGTCTTTTTATAAGGTATAATATATAATATATATTATTAAATTATTTTAAATGAATAATTAATCTGGTTTTAGGAGAATAATTATGAGGAAAAATAATAAAAAGTGATGATGTCTAGCACCTTTCGGATTAGTGATAGGTGGTTTGGTTGCGGCTTCATCAGTTAGCAACTTTTTATTATTTGGTGTTGATGCTGAAATTAAAAACGTTTCTTTTAACAATCGAGACACTACAAATGATCCTCAAAATCCAGATAACTATCCAGCAAATGATAGTAGTTGATACACTATGAGTTATGATAGTTATGAAAAGTTTAGTACAAGAAAACTTACTAATGCATTTCAAAAAATAACTAGTACAAATAACTGAACAAGATTTGCTACACCAGCTGCTTCTCTTTTAGGTAGTGATAATAAAAGTGGATTACGATCATTTGGAACCAATGGTTTATATTTAGGGCATAATTATTCTACATCTAGTACAACTTTATCTGGTATGGATGCTAAAACAAATAGTAATAAACAACAAACAGGTGTTTTTTTACAACCATATTTCTCTTCAAAAGCTCCAATTGGTGTTGATGGTAAAAGTCGTTCAATGATTGGTGGTTTTGATAGTTCTTATTTAAATCGAGATAATTATTATTTTTATGATTCAACATTCTTTTTTAATAGGGGGTTCTATGTTAATGATAGTGCTTCTTCTGTTAGCAGTACATATGGGCAAAGATTTGACTCAAGTGCTAGTTCAAAAAAGGTTGGTCCAAATGGTGTAGTTGATAGAGTATGAATGAACACAAGTAAGTTTCCAGTTAATGGAGCTTATTCTAATCCATCAAGTAATACAGGTGGTAATATTTATTTAGGTACTTCAGGAAAAGATCGATATTTAGGTGCTGTTCAAATTCGATTTGCATATGCTGTTATCACTAACTATGATATGACTCCATGATCAAAAGACATATACCTTAAAGCTGAGAATTCATCTAATTCATATTATTTTAGAAATCCAGTTTGAAATGATAGTAGAGATAGTAGAAGTTCAGGTTGATTATCAAGTTCAGGAGGTTATGATCCTGCATCTTATACATATAAACATACATGATATGTATATCAAGCATGAACACCATGAAGTGCTATGGTTTCACAAGGAAGTATTTCATCAGAAATTCTTTATGCTTTTAATGGTTATTATGAAAAAAATATATCAATGTATTTTACCAAGAACTCTATCAATAATCAATATTCAGTATCAACAATAAATAATGATAATAAACAATATTATTATCCTTCTCAAGTTGTAAAAAATCCTGACTTGATAGGTAAAATTATTGATTTGACATATTCAGAATGAGAACCAAGATTTTATCTATCAAATGTTCAATATAAATACAATGATGATTTAGGAAAGCTTTATTTAAAAATTAAACCAGGTCCTACTATTAGTCAAACAGGAAGAGACAAAAAATATGTTAATTCTTTTAATCCATCAAGTGAAATTAATTTTACAATTTCCGGATTTAAAGCAAATAATACATCATGAAATACAAATATAGTAACATTTAGAAATGCGACGTCTACTGTTGCAAGTATTGATAATGTAACAATTCAAATGTTAAAGCAAGAAATGTGACAACAAATGATTGCTAATGCTGAACAAAAAAATAATTATTGATATTCAAAGAATGATGTAATTTTAACTAATTGAGATCGTATCCCAGGATTCAATATGGATTCATTTGTTATTCCTAATTTAGTTAATGAAAACTTTAATATTAGAGAAGGTACGGTTACTGTTAATGTTGGGTTGAAAAAAGCAATAATTAATGCAGAGGTTGTAAGTTCAAATTCTGCTACTGGGTTGTTACAACAAGAAATGACTTTTAATGGTTTCTATAAAATAACATCTAAATCAGCTGTTAATAGATCATGATTATCAATTGGAAATGGTTCATCGCTAAGTATTTTAGAAAATGATACATCAGCAAATAAAGAAACTTCTAAACAATGATTAAAGAATAAGATTTTTGATTACGAAAATAAATATAATTTAACTGATAACTCTATTTTTAAAAATGTTGATATAGGTTTATTAAAGGGTAATAATGCAGGAATAGATAATTTTGAAATTTTAGATTTTATTCCAAATTATGCAGCAGGAAGTGTAGATGTTTATTTTCAATTAAATAGAACATATGATCCAGATATATATATTCATGGTTCAATTGGAACCCCTTTAAAATCAAAAATCACACTATCAGGATTTGCTGGTAAACCATCATCTAAAATTGAAACAAACCAATCAACAAGAATTTTAGTGAATAATAAATTGATTGGTCAACAAGCAACTTCTAATAACGGTTTTAAAGGGATTGGAAGCAATGCTACAAACTTAATTAACTTAACTAATGATTCAAGTTTATCAGGTAATAGTGTATCAAATATTCAAAGTATTTATTATGATAGAATAAGAAATAATTATGTTGGATTATATTTTTCAACAAGTGATTCAACATTGTCTATAAATACAAGTAGCACTCCATCATTCAATATTGCATATGATGATATGTATGCAGCAAGATTTACTAATTTACCTGAAAATTACCAATTACCAGGAAGTTTAAGTGAAGATATGAGAATGATTCCATTAAATAATGTAACAGGAAATGTATCTAGTTACATTGCTTTCCCAGCGGGAGCAACAGGTGAATCTAATAATAATTATGTATATTATGTTCAGATTAATCAAAGAGGGGTTTTAATTAAGAAAATATTAAATCTTCCTAACTTAGGTGATGGACAATACATTGTATCAGTTGGTGGATATGATTTTAATACAGTTAATAATATTGATCAACTAAGATTAGATTATGTTATAGCTGATTCAAGTTCAAATAAATATACATACAATGTAATTTTTGCAACATCTTCTTATAGAGATCAATATACTTATAATTTTTCTCATAATATAGTAAATCCAATTTCTTTCAGTTATTCTTCTAGTACTTTTGAAAAAAATTTATACTCTTTTAATTTTAATAATTCTAACAAATTGATAAGAATAAATGATGAACTAACAAATAATGTTTTACCTATTCATATTCCTGTTTATAGAAATGATGAAAATAAATTTACAGCTGCTTGAACAAGAGTAAGTGGTGAAGCAAATGCAGAAGTTAGGTTATATGAAACATCTACTCCTGTAACTTCTCAAAATCAAACTGCAAGATCATATACAATGCCTATTGCTAATTCTTCTAATAGTAGTACAACTTATAATACAAATTTTAGTATAAGCGATTATAAGTCAATATACTCTTCAATTAATCAAGATTTATTAATTTTAAATTTAAATGGAAAAGAAAATAGTGTAGACGGTAACTATAGTTCTAAAAATGTTGCTACAATTATAGATTTAAAAAATAGAAGTGATTCATTCAATATAGTGTTAGGTGATAATAGTAAAAAAATTGAACTTATGCCAGACTCAACAAGTCAATATATTAATTATTCTATAACTTCAGATAGTGCAACAAATTCACTAATAAGTGCAAAGAAAGTTGAAACTTCATATGATACTGAATATGTTGCCAACACATCAATTATAGATATATACAATAATTACTTAGAAATGTCATCTACTGATTTTTCAAATTATTTAGTTAGTAATTTCATTTATGACCCTACAAAAAATATTAATAATCTTATTGATTTACCTTTAGACTATAATAAACTAAACCAATCAATTAATGATTCTCTACATGTTCAATATGAGCAGATTTATTTTGACTTTGATAATAACGAAGTTAATTTAGTTTTAGTACTTGATAAGTCAATATCATCTAATTTATGAATTAGCAAAAATTCGATGTTATTTAAAATTAAAACAAATGATCAGTCAATCCAACAAATAACAAATATTCAAGCAGTTGCAAATGAATGATCTAAAGTGGATAGTGACCCTACATCATTAAATAATAAAATAAATGAAATTAATAATGCAAAAAATTATGATAAGTATATTACAATCAATAATCCAATTAATGATACTACAAATAATTCAAACAACAATTACACACCTTCAAAAATATTAGATGGTTCATTAAGTTTAGTGAATTTAGATCAAGCAAGTGCTAAAGCAGAACTAGCAGTTACATTATCTAGTGCTGTTTCACAAGTTGGAAATAATATCCAAATCGTTAAGAACAAAGTATTTAACTTTGAAGTAAATTTAAAACCTAGTTTACCAACAATGGTTAGTAGTGTTGATGCTTCAGTTTATTTAACCACTTATGTTAATTCATACCCATCAACATTAATGTCTAAAATTAATAATAATGACACAGCTTTATTGAACGCATTAAAACAAGCTTTGATTGATCAATTAAAGAAAAATAATGAGAGTTCTAATTTTGAAGATTCAGCTTATCCGTCTGTAGATGAAATTATTTTTAGTGATGCATGAAATTTTAATAATTCAAGTGGGCAATTATGAACAAATGTTTCTATTCCTAAATATGCAGGAACTGATGATGTTGAATCAAATCCATATTTAAATGTAAAAATTGTTTTTAATAATTTTAGTTCATTACCAGCAACAACAGTTAGTCAAATTAATTATTCAAGTGTTGATACATTAGGATTTAATAAACCAAATGTCTCACCAAGTAACTTACAACAGTATTTAGATCAAAATTGATATCATATCTATCAGTTTGTAACTATCAATAATCCTTTTGGTCAATTAAAACCAATTTGAATGCCATATACTCCAAACTTAAATTATGATCCAACTAATCCAAGTAGTAAACAATTTGTTTATAATGAAACATACTCAACTACAAATCTTGATAATTTATCTGCTCAAGAATTACAAGATATTAATAATAATAATACTACCATTTCTGCACAAGTTATGTCATATGATGATGATGCAGGAACTGCAGAAGTTAATATTTATATTAAAAACTGTTACTCTAGTGAAGATAATACATATTTACAACCAGACAATACACCTTTTATAGATGATGTTGTTGTTCAAACTATTACATTAACTGGTTTGACTAGTAATAATAATGCAGCTTTAACTAAATTAAATAGTAATATCAATGTTACTTTTGCAAGTTCTGATACTGAAGTTAATATGGTACCTACACAAATTATTAATAGTTCACAAGATTGACTTAAAAAGCAAATATGATCAACTAATTCAGTAGTTGATGGGGTTAATAATACTAATATCAATTTTGTGAAATTAGAACCAAACAACAAATTAGGAACTATTGATGCTTGATTAACATTTGAAAAAGTTATTGCAATAGATGGATCTATTATTTCTGGTGATGATATTGTTTACAAAACAACTTTCTCAAATTTTAGAAAAGCTAATGGACCAACAACTGTGAGTTTAAATAACACTAATCTACCAGAAATGAATATATTAAATTTAGAATCAAAGTTATTTGATCAAAGTGGTAATATTAATGGTAATGAAGCTATTAGTTTATTAAAACAATTAATTACAGTTACTAATGCACCAAATAATTGAGAAAAAGAAGTTTCAAATGGAAAAGTTGTTAATATTGATGTAAATAACAATAGTGCTACCGTTAAATTTACTTTAGCTAGCTTCTTTGCAAATGATAATACATATTCATTATTAAATGATTTAGAGGTTTGTTTTGATTTACAATTAAACAAAAACACTACCACACTATCTAATTTAAAATTATTACATCAAGATAAAAATGGAAATATTTTAGATGTAACAAGTGATTTAAGCATAAAAAATAATGAAATAAATAGTACTTTTTCACAAGAAAATAAAACTGATTTATTATTAATTATTTCCTTATCAAGTTCTATAATTCTTTTAATACTATTTATTTTCTTGGCTATTTACATTAAATGATTAAAAAAATATCAGGGATAGAATATGTTAAAAAGGAAATCTAGATTAGTATGAAAAGTCTTATCTTTTATAATATGTTTGATTTCAACTTTTGCATGTGCTATTTTTTTAATTTATAATATTAATCAACAAAATAAAATAATAAAAGAAAAAGAAATTGCTTTTAGATCTGCTTTTAATAATTCTAATGGCAATCAATGAAATTTGAATTCAGTAAATTATATTTATGAAAATATTAATTATTATGATCAATACCGTTTATCAAATTTTAATAATTTTTTAGATACAATTGTAATTGATAATAACCAATATATAGATAATATTTATTCAGCATCTGAATTAGGTGAATTAAATTTTCTTGAAACATATACTAATATGGATTCAATTAAATACATAAATACAACAAATTTTATTGATGAACTTGTTAAAAATTATCGATATAGATATAACTATAGCAATCAAAAAATTTCTGCATGATCAGATACTAATATTTCTACTGTAGACTACTATGGTTTGAGAAATGATAGTACTAATAATAGTGATGATTTTTTAGCAGATGTTTTTAATGCAAATCAAATACCTAATTTTAATTTAAAAAAAGTATCTGATTTAAGTGAATACGATCAGGCTAGATATAATTTATTAGATATTCCCCCAGTATTAACAGATACATTATTACCTTATCAAAATGATTTTTACTCAATATCAAAATCTAATTATCAACAAGTATTAGATGACCAATTGTGAACTACAGAAACTAGAGAACAATTAGTTGTTACTTGAACAAATCAATTAAATAAAGTTTACATTGATACATCGACAACAGATTTTTGAATAAATTTTTTAATGAGAGATGAATTTAAAAATATTAGTAGATTGGTAGTTGAACCAGCTAATTTAATTATTTATAGAAACAATAATAATGTTAGTTTAAAAGAAATATCATTAAATTCGATTTCAAGTAATGTTTTGTATGATCCTAGTCAAAACCAAGACACAATCACCCTTTCTAATTGATTAGATTCATGTATAAACTCTAATCCTCATAGTAATTTTGATTTTAGATCACTTTATAATAAGTCAGATATTGAATCATTATTAGAAATGAATATTCCACTAATTGTTAATGTTAATGATGAACAGTATCGTAAAAATAAGCAAATAAATGAGCCTACAAACATTATTAAAAATATGTTATATGCCAAAAAACCAAATGGTATAAGTGATAGAAATTGAGGTAATGTAGCTTATAAAAATTTACGAAAATTATTTGTTTCTACAAATAATTCATACTTCAATAATTCCGAATCATTTAATTTGAAAGAAAGTAATAATATTTTAGTAGCAAATACATATACAAATGCAGAGACTAACACATCTAATTCTAATGCTTCTGATAATGAATTTTTTTCTAATCAATTTTATGTGTGTCCAAATTTACAAATATACCAAACAAATAGTATCAAAGACTTTTTTAATAATTATATTTATATATCGAGATTACCATTATATAAAGTTTATAATCAAAATGATTTTTCAGATGCATCTTATTCAATTTATAAAAATATAAATCTACAATTTCTACCGGAAACTAACAATTATAGTTCAAGTTACACAAATTATAATTTAAAATCATTTATTAATGAAAATCAATATTTAAATGATAGTGAAATTAATACTAATATTAATAATTATTTAAATTATCTTTCTGAAAAAAGGGATGAAGGTATTGGTAAAACTAGTTATTTTTATTTTGAAACTTATCAAAATCAGTGATATGCAGATATTCCTAGAAATTTAGATAGTTCCAATAATAATTATTTGTTTAGATATGATTATTTATATGGTATTAGTGAGTTACTACAAAACATAGTGTATCCAATGAGTATGTTTGATAATATTATTGGCTATAAAAATCCTTATTTTTTAGAAAATGATTTGTATACATCAAGTAATGGAACATACATTACAAGATATGCTGATCCTACAACAGCAACAATTGTTTATAGTCAAAATTTCATTACAAGTGATAAAAAGGAGCAACCCTACCCTCAATTTTATTTAACAAATGAAGAATTTGAAAATTTTATATTAAAAAAGGCTGAATTAAATAATACAAATGTTATTGATTTTACATTTGATGATTGAATAAAATATGGATGAACAAGTATTGATAATGATTTGGATATGATTAGTATACTGAAAAAACATGATATTAAACTAAACTCTTTGTTAATTCCAAGAATAGTTCAATTAAATAATAATACTACTATGAAAGTAAAAGGTTTTAATATAGATAAGAATTTAATTATTAGTATTTGTTTAATAATGTTGATATCTATTTTTGTTTTAATTGAGATATTTATTTTTATAATGATTATAAAAGCTCCTAGTAAATATAATTGAGCATATTTAAAAGCTGAAGAAGAATTTGGTTTTTAGTTAATAAAAAATATTTTATGAATTAGTATGATATCTTAATAATTTTATATTCATTGCAATATTATCACATAAACATTATTTAATTTGATGTATATTTTAATTTTTATATGTAGTTAGCTATTTAATTCTAAAATAATTTTGTATAATTAATTAGTATGTCTAAGGAGTTTAAAATGGGAAAATTATGAATTGATATTGAGGATTTAAATAATAAATATGAAATTGGTTTTATTTTTGAAAAGAATAAAACCCTTAAAGGATACGAATTTGAAGTTAACGAAATTTTTGATATTGTTGATGTTCTAAAAGATTTTAATCCATCAGAAGTCTTTTTCTTTGATGGTAATGATACAAACTATATATTTAACAATTTAATAAATGCTTGTAAAGAAGATGATAAAGCTAAAGATATATATTTTAAAAATGTAGGACTTGATTACAAAATATATTTAGAAGGTTCTAAATTACAAATGACAAAAAATGCTGATATTGCAAGAGCTTTTGGGATTAACATTGATTTTGCTAAACTTCATCGTCCATTATATGACATTCAACTTACATATTGTGCACATCATAACTTTATGATAGATGATGAACATACTAAAAAAGATAAAATATTTGATTCATTTTTTACACTAACAAATAAGTTTGATATATTGTGAAAAGTATTAAAAAAGTTCAATGTTCCAAGACAATTTGTTAATGTTAAAATTGTTAAACCAAGCAATCCTGAAGATGTATATTTTGTTGAACTTAAAGAAAGAAGTTATGAAGATAAATATTTGGTATTTACAAAAATTAATGATTTACAAACTACAGAAATGAATATTAACAAAGAAAATATTGCTAATGTAGTTAATTTTTTTAAAACAAATTTTACAGTTTTTGTTGATTCACAACAACAATCAAATTTAAGTCGCCACATTTGAGAAACGCAATATATGGATTTTAATACAAGAAAATTAAACTCTGAATCTTTTGCTATTATTAAAGATTTACATATTTTTATGTCATTAAATATCTCTAGATTTAAATTAGCTATGGATAGTTTTAACTTCGATACTATCAAAGAAAAACTAGGTCCAGAGCTAACTTTAGATCATTTAAAGAAAATTAATAATATTAATTAGTTATTTAGTTTAATGAAATACTTCATTTATTTGAATAATTACCATTATTAGTATATGTGTTGTATGGCGTTAAAATAGTGATATTAGATGCATTCACATTTGGGATTGTAAATGCACTAATTCCAATAATTTTTAAATCAAATGATGAAATAATTCTATTATTATTAAATGCAATATGTAAGCCAGTAGTATAGTGGGTGAAATCAATAAAATCTTTTAATATTGATTCAAATTCAAAACTTGTTTCGGTAATTGTTTTATAGACATTTTTTGTAATGAATAAAGCTACTTTTCATGAATGTTTTACTTCATTACCATTCTCATCTCGATAATTAACATTATTTGTTGCTGCATTATATGCATTCGATATTTCTTGTTGTTTCTCAGTAAGCAATTCTTTAAAAAATATAGCTTCATTTGTTTTAGCATCATAATCATAATTTTCAATAATTTTGCTATTTAATAGATCTGATTGATATGGTTTAAAATAATCGTATGTATTGTAAATATGAAAGAATATACCATTTGTTAATTTAGTTAGATTATCACCTAATGTCATGTTTCAAATTGATTGTATAGTTTGAGGCATATGCATATCCACAACCATCTTGCTATATGCTTGTCATGAAAGAACATCTTGAGAATTCAATTTTACTACATCATACTCTATCTTATCGTTTAAATTAACTTGTAATGAAAAATAATCATTTTTAAATATACCTATTCAATCTGGTAAGGCACCTAAAGCTTTTATTGTACTTATTGGAATTGATGATCCATTAACAGTTAAATTATCAGGTAAAATATCATAAATTTTGCCGATGTTAAAGTAGATATTTCCACCATAAACAAATTTTGTTGTATATGATAAATTAATCTTTTTAGAAACAGGATCAAAATTAGCATCTTGATTAAATTCGTAATTTTTTTGCATGCTATCAAATCATTTTTTATATCGAACAACTTCAGCATTTGATTTATTTGATACTTTAGGATTTGCAAAAACATCAATTATTCCAATTAAATTTTGTGCATTCATATTTGGATTATTGAAAATTAATTCATCTAATAACGATTCCAAACTAGGGCTTAAAGCAAATTGAAACAATTTAAACATTTCTTTTAAATAATAGGTATTTTCATTTCCTGATTTTATAAGATCAGTAAATAAATCTGCAACAGTTTTATTTTCAATATCTACAACTTGTAAAATATTGATTAATAGATTTGACAATGTGTCATCAATAATACCAAAATTTTGAACTATTGCCAAAATAGTATTTTTATGTTTAAAAATTGTTGAAATCAAACCTTCAGTTGTAATGTCGTTTAATAAGTTTTTTAATTCTTCAACTAGTTTCTCATCTTGAATCATACCACTTATATAAGGTAATAATTGATTAATCAACTCTTTAAGGTCTTCTTGACTATTTAAATTACCTATAAATGATTCAATTAATGAACTTGATCCTGGTATTAAATTTTCTAATAAATTAGAAATTTTACTAAGATTTTCTTTATTACTAATAATCTCAAATAAGGTTTCATTTTTTAGTAATGAAGAAATGATTGATGATAGTTCTGGATTTGTTTTTGTAATTAAATAAATTAATTCATCAATAACAAAACCAATATCATTTGCATTTTTTTTCAAATAATCAAGTACTGACTCTTTGTTATTATAATTAGTTACTAAGTTTTGCAAAATATTTTGAACTGGGTCAAGTAGTTTTTCAATTGTTGATATATATTTATCATATGTATTTTCAACATCACTTTTGATAACATCAATGCTTAATTTTTCCAATTCTTTATTTGCATCATTTTTAATTGATAAATAATTATTTGAAGTTTCAACATTATCAATGAATGTATTTAATGAATATGATTTATTTGCAAATGAAAAGTTATCAATTGATAAAATGTTATTTCCAATAATATTTAATGATGCTTTATCAAAAATATAATTTGCTAATAATTTTGTTGTCCCATCACTATTTTTTAGTTTAGTAAATGTGTAATTTAATTTAGAACTAATTTTAAATTCAATATTTTTTATTTCATTGGCCTTAAATGATATTTTTTTAAATACATTATTAAATTTATAGTAATTATAATTATTTTCTTCATTGTAGATTTTGAAATTTAACGAAATATCTCAAATTTCATTATTTTTTGTAACTTTTGCATCAGTTATGTTTACCATGAAATTTTTATTGTATTTCTCATCTGATAGTCCACCAATAAAATTATAGAAATCATTTTTTACAAGATTTAAATCGATTTTAGAAAAAAGATTTTTATAATTCTCACTATATGGATTGTCATCAAGAACTTTATATTCTTGTCAATCTTGAATATTTTCAAAAGGGTTAAATGCTTGTTCTTTATAATCCACGACTTTTGATTTGTAATTAATTGTATTATCTTGAAAATTATTTTTGTTTTCATTACTTGTACTATTATTTTTATTTATTTGACTTACACCTACAAGTGCACCCATAGTTGCACTAGTAGGAATAATAACTAGACCAAAGGCTAGCAATAATTTATTTTTAAGTTTCATTTTTACTCTCCTTTTTTATGATAAAGATAGGTTATAAAAATAAAACTATTACTTAGATCTAAAATAGAACTTACTATTAAAAATATTATTCAGGAATTCAAGTTTACTTATAAACTTAAATTTATCAATAAGAGCATTCCTTATTTTTCAAATATTATTGTATTCTTTTGTTTTTTCTTTCAACTCAACATGTTCAATTTCAAACTCATTATTAATCTGATTAAATATATTTTCAGCTAATGAATGAATTTTGTTATTATTGATGAAACGATATAGTAATTTGTTTTTTATTCTCTTCTTATGTTTGTATATAACATAAAGCACAATGAATGAAATACTTGCAAATAGAGCCAAAACAAAAATACTTGCAATCATTGTTGTTTGAAAGTAATTTATTATTTTGTCAAATAGTTCATTTTTAAAAATTAAAGTATTATCCATATATAGATTATACAACCATATTTATTACTGAGTATAAATTATTTATCACTATTTCTATAAGAAATTTTAGGAAGATAGTCTAATTCTTCATAATCTTCATCACATGTTGTTTCAATAAAATCGTTCATTTCATTTTTATAATTAAAATCTACGTATTGGTCATTGCTATCAAAATTTATAATAGTTGTACTACTAAAACAAGTAAATTCACATCCATTTTTATTTCCTGATATAGATTTAGTGAAATGTTTTATTGTCTTATTATCTTTTTTTAGTGTATAGCCATTTTGTGATACAACAACATTATTTTTTAAATTATTATTTTTCATACCATTATTATATTACTATGAACAATTAAATTTAATATTTTATGAAAATAATTTATTCAATTAAATTTATTTGATTATTTGATATTTTTATGCAGCTTTAATTATTACAATTTCTTTCTTTTCTTTATTGTAATCCATTTTGTAGCTATTATTCTTTTTAATAGTATTGCTAATAATTAATGTTGCAAGTTTGTTTTCAATATGACTTTGAATATATCTTCTTAATGGTCTAGCACCAAAATTAGGATCAAATCCAGCGTCCATTATTTGTTTTTTTAGTGAATCAGTAAATACAATTTTAATATCTTTTTCAGCTAAACGTTTTGAAAGTTGATTTAAGAATTTAGTAATGATTGATAACACAATTTCTTCAGATAAAGGATTAAAAATAATTACATCATCAATTCTATTAACAAATTCAGGTTTTAAAGCTTGTTTTAATTCTTCCATTGCCTCATCTCGTTTATTTTCAAGAATTGCTTGTGCTCCTATATTACTTGTTAATATAATGATTGTATTTTTAAAGTTTATTTGTCTTCCTTGAGAATCTTTTATTTGTCCATCATCTAAAACTTGAAGAAGTATATTTAAAACATCTGGATGGGCTTTTTCAATTTCATCCAATAAAACAACACAATAAGGTCTTCTTCTAACAGCTTCAGTTAATGTTCCTGCTTGTTCATATCCAACATATCCAGGAGGGGCCCCTACCATTTTAGATACAGAGTGTTTTTCCATATATTCACTCATATCTAAACGAACCATTGCTTTTTCTGAATTAAATAAGCTTCTAGCTAATGCTTTTGCAACTTCAGTTTTACCAACACCAGTTGGTCCTAAAAATAAGAAAGAACCAATTGGTTTGTTAGGATCATTAATTCCAGCTCTACTTCTAAGTATTGCATTAGCTATTTTCTTTAATGTTTCATCTTGTCCAGAAACAGATTCTTGTAGCTCTTTATTCAAGTTAAGTAGTTTTTCTTTTTCATCTTCAATAATCTTATTGATAGGAATACCTGTAGCTTTTGAAATTACTTCTCCAACTTCAACAGCAGTTACTGCATCACGCACTAAACCTGTTTTTTGGATTTGTTCTTCCATTCTAGCAAGTTCTTTTTCAAGTGCTGGAATAGTTACATATAGTAATTTAGAAGCTTTTGCAAATTCACCTTGCACTTGATATTTTTCTATTTGTTGTCTTGATGAATCGATTTCTTCTTTCAATTTAATAACTTTATTTAATTCTTTCTTTTCATCATTTCATTTTTTAGTTAGTAATTCTTCATTCTTTTTCATTTCAAGAAGTTTTGCATTTGCTTCTTCCAATCTTTTTTGAGATTTTGAATCTTGTTCTTTTTCAAGTGCTGCTCTTTCTGTTTCAATGTGCATAATTTGTCTTCGAATGTTATCTAATTCTGTAGGTAAAGAATGCATTTCTGTTTGTACTTTTGCAGCTGCTTCATCAATTAAATCAATAGCTTTATCTGGTAAAAATCTTTCTGGTATATATCGGTCACTTAATTCAACTGCTGCAACTAAAGCATCATCATGAATTTTAACTTGATGGTACAATTCTCATTTTTCTTTTAACCCTCTCATTATTGTTAAAGATTCTTGTTTTGTAGGTTCACTTACAACTATTTTTGACATTCTTCTTTCAAGTGCGCTATCTTTTTCAATATATTGTCGATATTCTTCTAAAGTTGTAGCCCCAATAATTTTTACTTCACCTCTTGCCATCATTGGTTTTAAGATGTTTGCAGCATCCATTGCTCCACCACTACCAGATTTACCAGCTCCAACAATTTGATGGAATTCATCAATAAAAAGTATTATTCTTCCATCAGAATCTTTTACTTGTTTAATAACATCATGTAATCTTTGTTCAAATTGACCTTGAAAACTAGCTCCTGATATTAATGATGATAATGATAGTTCTCATATAACTTTATCTTGCAAATTATCTGGCACATCTTTATTAACAATTCTTTGTGTTAATCCTTCCACGATAGCAGTTTTACCTACACCTGGCTCACCTATTAATATTGGATTATTTTTTGTTTTTCTTGAAATAATTTCAATAATTCTTCTAATTTCTGACTCTCTACCTATAATAGGATCAATTTTTCCATTTATTACATCTTCGTTTAAATTTCTTCCAAATTGTTCAAGAGCACTAGGTGCTCCTGGGCCACTATTTTGTTTAAATTCCATAATACTTACCTCCTTCTAAGATAATATATTGATATTATAATACATAATATAGAAAAATTAGCAGACTTATTCTTTTTTTGCTAATTTTTAAAGATAACCACTCATTTTTAATAATAATAAAGTATAATTATACATAGTATTATTACAAATTAAGGAGATACTATATGTGCATGATTAATAAAATAGGTACAATGACAATTACACTTTCATCAAAACCAATGGATCAAAAAATGATTGATAAAATGACAAGAAAGCGTCCGCCATTAACTCCAGACCTTTTTCCATATTATGCAGGTACATGAGAAGATGATTATGATGATTACTACTATGATGAAAATGGTAATTTAGTTTACTATGCAGATGAAGTTGTTGATTTTGATAATGATGCATCTTTAGAAAGTGGTCAACCAAATCAAGATACACAATTTATGGATTATGATGAAATTTACCGTGATGAACTTGAAGCAATTAATCAACCAAAAATTGAAGATTTAAACAAAATTTCATCAATTGTTGAAGAAGTTGAAGCTGAATCATCAAAAGTTGAATCTTTAAAAAATGATCCAATTTATGATGAATTAACTAAAAAATTAGATGCTATTGATAATCAAATTAATGATATTCATCATCAAAAATTTAATGATATTAAAATTGAAAACAAAAAAGATGAAGATAAAATTCCAACTATTTCAGTTTCTGAAAAAATAGTAATAGAAAAACAAGAAGAACCAGTTCTTGAAAAAGAGGCATTATCTAATACACCAAGTGATGTTGAAACTATAGTTGTTGAAAAACTTCAAAACGACTCTTTAGATGAAAAATACAAACCAAAATTTGTAGTTAAAGCAAATGAAAAAAACAATTATTATGAAGATGTATTAGAAATTGTTAATGCTGTATTTAATGAATCAAAATAATAATTCTAATTAATTAAAAAGCAAAAAACTCCATCAACTGGAGTTTTTTTATTTAATATGGAGCAGGTGATGGGAATCGAACCCACGTCTCGACCTTGGCAAGGTTGCGTTCTACCATTGAACTACACCTGCATAACAAGAAAATTATACAATATTTTAAAAAAATAATTTATATATTTGAAAAAAATGATTTAAAATAATGGTAATTAAAAAATGAAAATAATATTTTATTTTTATAAGGTTATTCCATATCATATTAGGGGGAGTTATGCAAAATATAAAATTTTGTGCTATTAGTGGACTTGATGAAAGAGCTAGGCATTGTTATATTTTAGAAATTAATGATGATATCTATATTTTAAATTTTGGTTCTGAAAATCCAATAACAGAATCATTCGGGGTTAGTAAAATAGTTCCAGACATAAGTTATTTAGTTAATAATAGAGAAAGAATTCAAGGTATAGTTATAGGTACTGCAAATATGTCAAATATTGGAGCATTAGATGTTTTATTTGCAAAATTAGGTTTCAATATTCCAATAATTACAAATGAGGTTGCTAAAACAATTATTGATACATATTTAAATACTAAATTTAGAAATAATGATGCTAAAAATGATATTGAATACATCATTGCTAATCCAATGAGAGATTTAATTTTACCAAATGGCCAATTAGTAGTTAGCTTTAGGATTGCAAATTCCATTCCTGGATCAATAGGATTTGTTTTTAAATCAAATGATGGTTGTATTGTATTTTTAGATAATTATATTTTGGCTAACGACCAAACAAAAGCCTTTTATAGTCAATTAGCTAATATTAGAGATATAACAAAGGGGATACCTGTTATATTAATGATTACTCAAACAGGTATAGTTGATAAATCATTAGGTTTTACTTCTCCTCAGCATAATAATAAAGAATTTTATAATAATATAATATCTAATACAGCAGGTAGAGTTATTGTAGCAATTCATGATCATGATGCATATAGTGTATTTAGTCTTGCACAAGCAGCTAAAAGATATCAAAAGAATTTTATTATTTATTCAAGATCATTTATAAATACATTTCAAGCTACTGTTAAAGCAGGTTTATTTAATACAAAGGGTTTATTATCTATTCCATTAGGTGAACTAAATAATTCACCAAATGCAATTATTGTCATTACAGGCGAACCTGAAAAATTATTTTCTAGAATTCATAAGATTATTGATGGAGAAGATGAATTACTTAAATTTGAACCAACTGATACTTTTGTTTTAGGTACAAAATTAATTGCTGGATATGAAGGACATGCAAGTAAATTGCTTGATAGCATTTCAATTTTAGATATTAAAACAGTTGTTAGTCCAAAAACAATTCTTCCATTAGAACCATCTAATGAAGATCATAAGTTTACAGCAAGTTTAATTCAACCAAAATATATTATTCCAGTTGGGGGATTATATAAATCATTTGTTCAGTATCAAAATGTTATTAATGAAACTTGATTAAGAAAAGATCAAGTTATTATTTTAGAAAATGGCCAAGTAGCAGAATTTCAAAATGGTGAATTAATTTCAACAAAAAATACTATTCCTTGTGAAATAGTACAGATGAGTGCTTATGGTTCTACAGATATTAGTGATTCTGTACTATATGAAAGAAATCAAATGACTGAAAATGGTGCATTATGCATTAGTTTAATTGTTAATCCTAATTGTGAAATTATTTCAGAAATCAATTTATTTGATTATGGAGTATTTAACCATAATGATCCAATATCTATGAAAATATTTGAAGAAATAAAACAAGAAATTAATAAAAATATTTATTCTTATTTTGTATATAAATCAAAAGACACAATAGATTTTAAAGAAACAAAAATTTCAATTAAAAAAGCAGTAACAAAATTATTTGATAAACATATGCATAAACGTCCTATAGTGTTACCAACAATTGTTGACACAAAGGATGAAGATAATGCAAGAAGCGAATAATATTAACACTCAAGAAAAACAAAAAACAAAATTAAATAAAACATTATTTTTTAATGTCTTATATTGTTTTATTTTATTTATTTTGTTATTATCAGTTATTCGAGTTCCATATGTAGGCCAAACTATTGATAGTTTTGTTTTTGAGTTTGCTTTTGGATATTCCAAATATTTTTTATATTTATATTTATTTAGTTTTTTTATTGTCAAGTTATTTAAATTAAAAATAAAACCCATAACATCGAAAAGAATGTTTTTATTTTGTTTATTAACAACATGTTTTATAAGTTTAGTACTTGGTGGAATTAATTTAATTTTATTTAATGAAAAAGCAACTAGTGTTACATACTATACTAATGAAATTTTTTATCATCAAATGTTAAATTATAATAAATATTTTATTTTTGGTTTTAATGACTATGTAGATGGTGGATTTATTGGTGCAATATTATCAACAGTTCCTGGAATATTTATGATTATTCTTGGAATAATTTTAATCTTTATCTTATATTTCATATTATTTAAAAGTCACTGACTAAATATTAAAAATAAATTTCATTCATTATTCAATAAAAAAAAATCTAGACAAAAAGAACATGAAACTCATCAATTTGATCTTAATAACCAATTAGAAAAAAAAGAAATAGAAGTATCTAAAAATCAAGAATTATCAACTAATAATATTAATGACGATATTAGAGAAAAGGGATTTATGCTTGATAATTATAAACAAGAATTAATTTGTGAAATTGAGCAGTATAAGGATTATATAATCGATAAAAAAAATATATATGATTTATTTAATAAATTTATTAAAGAAAATAATATTAATATAGTTAAATCAAAAATGACAGAAAATTCATTATATTTTAATATTAATATTGAATTAGATAATGATTCAATCGACAAATTTAATTTAGTAAAACAAGAATTGTATAATATTTATAGAGATAATAAATTTTCAATTATTATTAGCGAACAAAATATCTTAATAAGGTTTGATAAAAAAATAAAAAAAATAAATGAAGTTTTATATCAATATTTAATATCCATTATAAAAAATGATGGTGATTTTAATATATGTTTAGACGATAATTATAAACCTCTTAAATTAAACTTTTTTATCAATTCTACATTAGCTATTTCTAGTAATAATTCAGACATATTATATGGATATTTAAATGCATTAATTACTCAATTAGGCTTTAATTATAAAAAAGAATTTATTAAAGCATATTATTTAAATCCAATACATAACGATTATTCATTAATTAAATTAGATATTGGAATAAATCAAAAAATTTCTAATTTCAATAAAATCAAAGAATTTTTTAATATTTTAAAACAAGATATAAATGAGTTAGACATTGAATTTAAAAAATGTAATATTAATAATTTTTATGATTTAAATAAAAATCACTCAAGAAATTATAAAATTAGATTTATTATAATAAATAATATTGATGTAATTTATCATTCCGATCGTAATTTATTTTTGCAAATAACGTCTATCGCAAATAATTCACATAAATATGGATTATTTTTTGTGTTTGTAGATAATTCTAAAGATGCTATTACTTTTAAAGAATATGATTATCAAACAATTATTGGTATAAATTTGAATAAAAAAACAGAAAAAGAAATTACAGATAAATCATCTTCAAAATTTATTAATGATAAACAAGTTGTTTTATATAAAACTAATACAAAAGAAAAAACCAAGGTTTGAATACCAGTAATCTATAATAATGAGATAGAACTAATTGTTAGAACTATAAAAAAAGATTAAATTAGATTAATATGAATTAAATATTTTTTTGTTTAAATATGTAGTTGTAAGACATACCTTATTTTTCTTCATAAAAATTACATACATTAAAATGATTATTATATAAGAATATAAAAACTTATTTGTTATATAATTAAAATGTATTAATTTCTTGAATTTATAGGAGGAATGTTATGAAAAGTTTTCAAGCAAAAGTAATCGATCCAGTGGGTTTTCATGCTAGACCAGCTTCTGAATTAGTGCAAGTAGCATCAAAATTCTCAAGTGATATTCAATTAAAATCAAATGGTAAATCAGCTAATGCTAAGTCTATAATTACCATCATGTCACTTGGGGTAAAAAATGGTGATATGATTGAAATTGAAGCAAATGGTTCAGATGAAGCTGCAGCTATTGATGCAATTCAACAAAAGTTATCAGAAAGTAAAGTAATATAATTATGAAAAAAGGTATTGGAGCATCAAGAGGAGTTGCTATTGCAAAAGTTTTTTGTTTAAAACCTCTAGAACTTGATACATCATTTAAAAAAGTAGATGATGCAGATAGAGAAGCTCAAAACTATGAGATTTATGTTAAGCAAGCTATTTCTCAAATTGAAAATATAAAAAATGTAGCAACATCTTTATCTGATCATGACAAGATGGTTTTTGATGCACACATTCAATTAGCTAATGATCCAGCTATGAAAGAGGAAATTATAAATTTAATAAAAAATGAATCTGTATGTGTTGCATATGCAGCAAATAATGTTGCTGAAAAATACATTCAAATGTTTAAAGCTATTGGCGATCCATATATGTCAGAAAGAGCAGCTGATATTAAAGATGTTTATGAAAGAATTATTGGTATATCTTTAGGTTTAGAAAGACCTAATCTAGCTACAATAAATGAAGAATCTATTATAGTTGCAGTTGATTTAACCCCTAGTGAAACAGGGCAATTGAATAAAAAATTTGTTAAAGGTTTTGCAACTGATATTGGTGGTAGAACTTCTCACTCAGCAATTATGGCAAGAAGTATGGAGATTCCAGCTGTATTGGGATTAAAAGATATAACAAGTAGTGTCAAAGATGGTGATATTTTAGCAATAAATGGACAATCTGGACATGTTATAATAAATCCTTCTGATGAAGAAATTAAAGAATTTAAAAAACAAGCAGAAGAACTTGAAAAATTAAAAGCATTATGAGAAACATTTAAAAATAAACCTTCTATTACTCGTGATGGTAAAAATGTTGTTATTGCAGCAAATATTGGATCCCCAGATGATTTAGAATCCACACATAAATCAACAGCTGATGCTATTGGTTTATTTAGATCAGAGTTTTTATATATGGGGAAATTAAATTGACCTTCAGAAGATGAACAATACGAAGCTTATAAAAAAGTTCTTGAAGGAATGAGTGGAAAACAAGTGATTATTAGAACGCTTGACATTGGAGGAGATAAAACATTAGATTATTTTAAATTCCCAGAAGAAGAAAATCCATTTTTAGGATATAGAGCTGTTAGATTATGTTTGGATCAAACCGATATTTTTAGAACTCAATTAAGAGCATTGATTAGAGCTTCTGAGTTTGGTTCATTAGGAATTATGTTTCCAATGTAAACAATGTAAGAAAATTTTTGACGAAGAATACAATAATTTAAAAAAGATTAATCCTAAAATTTCAGACAAAATAGAAGTTGGTATGATGGTAGAAATACCATCAACCGCAGTTCATGCAGAAATCTTTTGCAAATATGCTGATTTTGTATCAATAGGGACTAATGATTTGATGCAATATACTATGGCTTGTGATAGAATGAACGAAAAAGTATCTTACTTATATAAACCACTTAATCCATCTATTTTAAGATTAATAAAAATGACTATTGAAGGTGCTCATAAAGCTGGTAAATGATGTGGGATGTGTGGAGAGATGGCAGGAGACATTAATGTTATTCCTTTATTAGTTGGAATGGGTTTAGATGAATTTTCAATGTCAGCTTCATCTGTACTAAGAGCTAGAGAATTAATTAGTAGAACAGATTCAAACAAAATGAAAAAAATTGTTGATGAAGTTATTATGGCAGATGACCAAAATGATGTTATAGAAATATTAAAAAGAGAGCATATTTTATAATTTAATACCAAATATATTTTGATAGCCAACAACTATTTTAAAGTTTTCAATATTTGATAGGTCATTATTATCAATACTAATATTGGTTGATCACATACTTAGATTATAGTCATATGATCAGTCAAAATATTGTATATAAATATTAAATTTTGATTTATTATTATATATTTTTAATCAGTTATTATTTATAATTTTGTTATAAGTATCAGGCTTTAATAGAAGTTTTGTAACAGTTTGTTCATTGAGTATTAAACAATCATTACTAATTTCAATTTTTAACAAAAACATAAGTGTTAAAACCAATATAGAAAATATTGTTATGAAACATAAAATAATTTTGCAAATTTTATTCATTTATCACCACCATATTACTAAAATAATCTTTTAAATTTTGATGATCTATAATTACGATAAAATTGTTTTTAACAATTAATGGTTTAATAATTGATAATAAATAATGTTTTAACTCGATATCAACATTATTAAGAACTTCATCTAAAAGAATTATTTTATTTTCAAAATTTAATAAACAAATAAATGCAAGAGCTTGCTTTTGACCAGTTGATAATTCATTCTCATTAATTGATTTTAAATTCATGTAATTTATTATTTCTTTAACTTCATTATTATATTTTCCCATTAATAACTTAATAAGTATTTGTTCAGAATAATATGAACTATCTGAAAGATAAAATATATTATTTTCTATTGTTTTACTATCATAGAAATTAACATCTAAATTATTTATTCATATTTCATTTAAATTACATTTTTTTATTCTAGCAATTTGTTTTAGTAGTGTTGTCTTACCAGAACCGCTTTTTCCACACAAAAATGTATCATTATAAATTAAATACTTTTCAGTTGCAATATGTTCAACATTATTTAATTCTAATCCGTTTTTGTTGATATTATTTTCTGTATTTCATATTGCTAAAATGATTTCTTTATTAATTTTTAAACTATAATATTCATTTAAGATAGTGACTACAGATTTTGAACTTCTAATATTCATTTGCATCAAACTAATAACTAATGCAATAGTACTTATATTCATAGTATTTTCAATTGTTAATTTAACTGTGAAAATAACAATAAGTAAATAACTCATACTTGTTATTATGTTTTCTATAAAATTATATATAGATATGGTTCTATTATTTGAAATATTTTGTTGCTTTAATTTGTAAAAATTACTATCTAAATTATCAATTAATTCATTTCTATAATCATGCATTTTATTTAATTTATTAAAATTAAGAAAATTTAATAATGAATTAAAATAATTGTTATTTTTATTTTGTGTTGTAACACTTGTTTGTTTAACTCATTTTGTTTTAAATAGCTCAATTAATAAGTTTAATGATATAACAAATACAATAATTAAAATTAAATTAAAATTAATAGTAGAAATGTAAATTGCAGTCGCAATAATAGTTAAAAAGTCCACCACTAATTTATTTAATTTGATTGTATAAAAACTAGAAATTTTCGATATGTGTTCATCAAAATTAACAATATTTGATCAATTGACTTTAGTATAAAAATAATCATTTTTATTTAATAGTTTATCAATAGTTTTTTTATGTAATTTAGTGTAGATAAGTGTATTTTTAGAGAAGTATCAATTTGCATTAAAGAAATTTATAAATGCTTCTAAAATAAATATTATTGCGTATATTATTGCAATAGTTGTTAAATTAGTAATAGTTTGATTTTGTATAACATGTTTCATAATATTTTGAAAAAATGTTGCTGCGAAAAAACTTACAACTAATAATAAAATATTGATAACATTTGAAAACAATAAAAATTTATAATCCAATAGAGATATTTTTTGTTTTCAATTAGTTGATAATTTATTATCAAAAAAAGTTTTGGAAACATCAATAAAAATGTTAGTTCAGATTTTATCAAAGTGATCTATAGTAATTTCATATTCACCATTTATTGAACAAAATATTTTTATTGTTTTATTGCTTATTTTTTGGCAAATTACATAATGTAGATAATCATTATTTTTGATGATGGTTACAAATATCTTTTTATTTTTTAATTTATATATTTCTTGAATGTTTGCTTCATATGATTCTAGCATTAATCCATATTTTGATCCAATTACTTCTAATTCGTTTAGACTTATTCCTTTGTCAGTAATTTTTGTTTTATTTAATAATTCTGATTTATTTAAATCTTTCTTATAATAATGATTAAATAAAGATGATATCACAGATATACCACAATCATTAGTATTAATTTGATTAGTTATTTTCATATTCTAAATAATCCACACCTTTTTTAGTGATCATCCTTCCTCTATTTGTTTTTTTAATTAATTCCAATTTTAATAAGTATGGTTCAATTTTATTTTCAATAATATCTGAACTTGTATTAATTATAGATGAGATTGTTTTTAAACCTATGTAATCATCACTATATAATAAAGCTTTTAAATATTTAATATCTAAGTCTGTTAAGCCTTTAGCATATATACCTAGTTTTTTTATTATATTTTTTATAGAAATATTGGAATTAATTAATCTGTAATCTACTATTCTTTTTAATAAATTATTTGCTATTCTTGGGACTCCTTTACAATGTTCAGTTATTAAAATTAATTCTTCTTCAGACAATTCAGTTTCGAAAATGTTGCTTGTTCTTCTTAATAAATCTTTTATTTCATTGTCATTATAAGAATCAAAAAAGAAAAATATTGGAAATCTTTCTTCTAATGATTTAGGTAATTTATCAATATTAGTGGTTGCTCCTATTAATGTAAATTTTGGTATTTTAACTCTTGTGATTTTTTGGTTGTTATCAACTCCAATTTTAATATCAATACAAAAATCTTCTAAAACAGAATAAAGTGTTTCAATACATTCTTGGCTAATAGCATGGATTTCATCAATAAAAATAATGTCATTTGCATTTACTAATGAAACTAGATTTATCAAATCGATATTTCGTTTAAGCTGAGTGCCTTGAATTATTTTTAATTTCTTGTTAAATAAATTTGCAATTATATTTGCAAAAGTAGTTTTACCTAATCCTGCACTACCAAATAATAAAACATGATCAAGACATTCATTTCTTTTCTTAGCAGATTCAACAAATATATTTATATTTTCCTTGATATCTTTTTTTCCAACAAATTCATCGAGGCTTAATGGTCTAATATTTTGATTCATTATTTATTGCAATCAATCTAATTGATTGTCCTATTTTTTCATCTATATCTAAATCACTGTTCATGTTTCTTATTGCATAGTTTATATCATTATCTGAATAACCTAGATTCTTTAAAGCTTTTATTAATTCATTATTTTCATTTTTAGATTTTGAATAAACATCACTTATTGATTGATACTGATTATACAAATTAGCAATGATTTGTCTTGCAATTTTATCATTTACTCCTTTAATTAGTTTTAAAGAATCAATGTCTTCACTAACAATAAATTCAATAACTGTTTTGTAACCGTATTCAATTATATTGGTTGCTATTATAACTCCAATACCACTAATGTTTAGTAGATCTGAAAATAATGATTTTTCAATTGGACTATTAAACGCATAATATTCAACATTTAAATTATTTTTTAAGTCATTTTTTATAATTGTATGAATAAAAAACCTCTTATATGTTCCATTATACTCTTGGTTAAGACCTTTAATGTTTAATTTATATCCAATTCCATTAATGTCTAATATTATGTAATTTTTATTTACATAACAAATTTTTCCATAAAGATGACTAATCATATAACTACTCCTTTTCTTTCATTAAATTACTAACCATTTTTAATAAAAAATTACCAATTATTTTATTTATTTGCTATTTTAAGAATGTTGGCGCTAATATTAATTCCCCAGTTCTACTAATGGTAATTCCCCACCCCTCACCTACAATTAAGTAGGGAGGTAAAATGAGAAGGAATAATATT